>NZ_AP014636.1:1200000-1500000 GCF_001547935.1 Vibrio tritonius | reverse complement strand
TGCTCTTGTCAGCGAAATTAAGCTCAAGGCGGCCTTGCCTTGGACTCAAGCTGGTGAGTTTCATGCAGTGTATGTCGGGGGTGGAACTCCGACCGATCTAAGTGCGGATCAAATTCAGCAGCTAGGCGAACTGATTCGTTCTCATTTTCCTCTCACGGGAGATTGCGAAATTACCCTAGAAGGGCGGATTAATCGCTTTAGCGACGAGACCTTTTACAAAGCGCTAGCGGGTGGTTTCAATCGCTTCTCCTTTGGTGTACAGAGCTTTAATACGCAAGTTCGACGCGCGGCGAAACGCCTTGATGAGCGTGAAACGGTATTGGAGCGCCTCACTGATTTGAGTTCCACTCAACTGGCGCCGATTGTGATTGACTTACTATACGGTTTACCTCATCAAACCTTGGATATTTTTGAACAAGACCTCCAAGATTACATGGCTACTGGTGCACATGGCATCGACTTGTATCAGCTGATGGTTGGCGGTGATGCGCCTATGCTCAATTTGGTGGAAAAAGGACGTTTACCAGCCCCCGCTACCACACCTTATAAAGCGAGCATGTTTGCTTTGGGCGTGGAGTTCTTCGATAAGCACCATTTAAAAACCTTGAGTGTGAACCACTGGGCGAGAGACAACCGCGAGCGCAGTCAGTACAACAGCTTGGCAAAAACATACGCTGAGGTATTACCGATTGGATGTGGCGCTGGTGGTAATTTGGGTGGCTACACCTTAATGCAGCATCGCCAACTGGATAAATACATGGAAGCGATGGAAGCGAAGCAGATGCCCATCGCGATGATGTTTAGTCAGCACCCACTAGAACCTATGTTTGCGACGCTAAAATCGGGTTTCGATGCTGGAGTATTACGTCGTTCAGATTATCAAACTCTTGGATTAGAAGACGCTTTTGAGTATCTAACCCCCCTGTTTGAACGCTGGCAAAACCTAGGATTAGTCACGATTGAGCCGGATTACATTGTTGCGACGTTGGCCGGTCGTTTTTGGTCTGTGACATTAGCTCAGGCCTGTATTGAAGTGCTGTCACATCAGACAGAGAAATTAAAAATCGCATAATCCTAAAAGGAAATGACCATGCAAGTATTACGGCAAAAAATCACCCAACTGATGACGGATGAGCCCAATTTGCTGCCTGGAGACATGGCGATTCGCCTTGGGGTCAGTGAATATGACGTCGTTTGTGCTTTCCCGCACGAAATGGTGTCGGTTATGCCAGCTAAAGAAGCTCAATCTTTACTGGAAACCATTGCTCAGTGGGGCCCGGTAACGGTTATTGTCCAATCTGGTGGCTCTATTTTCGAAGTTAAAGCACCGTTACCACGCGGGAAAGTTGCTCGCGGTTACTACAATTTGATGGGCGAGGAAGGGCAGCTTTACGGCCATTTGAAATTGGATGCGATGGCTTATATCGCTTTGTTAAGTCGCCCATTCATGGGTAAGGAGAGCCACTACTTTGGGTTTTTCTCGAAACAAGGGGATTCGATTTTTAAAATCTATCTTGGGCGTGATGAACAGCGTCGTCTGTTCCCAGAGCAAGTAGAAAAATTTATTCAATTAAAACAAAAATATCAGTCATTAGATGAGGAATAGTGTATGGATCCAAAAGTAAAGCAGGAGCGACTACAAAGCCGCTTAGAGCCAGAGATTCAAGCCTTTCGCCAAGAGCGCCGCACCCTGCAATTAGCCACTGTGGATGCCGAAGGACGACCTAACGTTAGCTACGCGCCGTTTGTACAAAATCAACATGGTTACTTTGTCCTGATTTCTCATATTGCGAAACATGCACGTAACTTAGATGTGAATCCGAATGTGTCACTGATGATGATTGAAGATGAAGGCGAAGCAGGGCAGATTTACGCCCGCAAACGTCTGACCTTTGATGCAACCGCACAGCTAGTTGAACGTGAAACAGCGCTTTGGGTTCAAGTAATTGGACAGATGCAAGCTCGCTTTGGTGACATCATTGATAACCTCTCCCAATTGAAAGACTTTACCCTCTATCAGTTGACGGTTAATCAAGGCTTGTATGTGAAGGGATTTGGTCAAGCGTACCAAGTTTCTGGTGATGATATGGTGGATGTTGTTCACCTTGATGAAGGTCACCAACCGCTGTCTAGCGTTTCTTAGCTTCTTAGTCTCCCAGCTTTTTGGTGGGGGACTTATCATTTTTTGAATACTTGTTACCTTTAATTGGTAAAAGCCCCCAACCTGACTACGATATAGTTAGCATCTCTCATATTCGACAGCTCTCAATCCTCCATTCTTTGAGAAGTGTATACAAGAACGAATACTAAAAATGCATTTGGCTTGGTTTAGAACATTGAGGTGTGATTCTCTGTATTTGAGAATCGCGATTCATGAATTTACAGGACGATAACATGCTAAAAATGCTGACTATTCGAGCACAGATTGGGCTTGCGCTCTTGCTGCTCACACTCTTCTTGCTCTGTGTAAGTGTACTTAATTACATGGCGGTTAAGAGCCTTGATAGTTCAATAAATCTCTTTGCTAGTCGGTTAATGGTGGCGCAAAGTGCAGTAATCAATGCTGACCGAGATCTATACCAAGCACTGAAAGGCCAGCAAGACGCGATTATTTTTAAGCGAGAAGTGTTAGATGATGCTAAAGCATCATTTGATGAAAATGCTCAACAAGCCTATGACCGTATGCACAAATATCTAAAGTTATTGGAACAATACCCTAATATGATTGGGCAGTTCGAAAACTTTGATACTGTCTTTTCAGAGTGGCGTAATGAGGCTGACCAAGTTTTTTCACTAATCAAAAATGGTGAAGACGCTAAGGCCGTTGCGGTTTTTGCTGTTTCAGTTAAACATTTTGGAACCTTACGCGACCAATATGATAAAGCGGGAGAGTTACTGGATGCGAGAGCTAAGGAAATACATGCGCAAGCGTCTAAATTAGCATTGACACGGGAGTATTGGACAACGGGTATATCCGTGCTCTCAGTCGTTATTGGTTTAATCATGCTACTTGTTATTCCTAATTCTATCGTGAAATCAATCACCGCGATTCGTAATGTGGTTGATGATATTGTGAAAGGAAAAGGAGACCTAGTGAGTCGTTTACCTGCGGACTCGAATAATGAGCTCGGACAGCTTAGCCAGAGTATGAACCAGTTACTGGACCAGCTACAAACACTAATCAGTGGTGTGCTTAACGACGTAAAAACACTGAATAGCGACAGTCAATCGTTACAGTCTGTCTCCGATCAAACGCGGAAAATTAGTGAAAGGCAGCAGAATCATCTAGCAAAAATGTTTACGTCTTTTGAGCAAATTAACCAAGCAGTACAGGATATTTCATCCAGTGCTCAGCACACTTCGGCTAAGAGTGAAGAAGCGAAGCAAGCGGCCTATGAAGGCCAAAAATTGATTGATTCCAACCGTAACCTGAATAGCCAACTAGCGAATAGTGTCAATTCTGCCGCTGAACGAATTGCTTCTCTAGCGGCTGATACAGACAAAATAACCTCTGTATTGGACATTATTAGTGGCATCGCGGATCAAACTAACTTACTGGCGCTGAACGCGGCAATTGAAGCAGCTCGAGCAGGCGAGCAAGGTCGTGGTTTTGCAGTGGTAGCTGATGAAGTTCGCACCTTAGCTCAGCGTACTCAAGCGTCTACGGAAGATATACAAAGTATGGTCGGTGGGCTCATTGATGGCGTGAAAGAGACGCAACAAGCTATGTCTAGTGGAAGCGATCTAATGACTAAATCAGTCAGTATGACTGATGAGGTGAGTGGTGCGTTTACTCATATTCAAGATTTGGTTGCTACCGTTCAAGATATGAACTTACAGGTAGCGACGGCGACTGAGCAACAAAGCTTGGTTGTCAGTGATGTGCATGCGAGTGTGTCCGATTTGCAAGGGCTTGTTGAAGAGTCTCGCCAAGCATCAACCAAGGTGGCCGACTCTGGTAATGTCGTGACCACAATTGCGCGTACCATGCTTCAGCGTATGACTCAATTTAAAGTGTAACACTTGAATTTAATGAAAAGCTCACCATCGTGGTGAGCTTTTTTATTGGAAGCGATGACGCTATGGGCAGGACCATAATTAATGGAAGAAATCGATTTGCGATTTCAATGTGGTTGCCTGCTGAGTCAGTGCTCGCGCGCTGTCGTTGGTTTGTGCGCTGATTTCTCGTGTTTCAGAGTTCAGTTCACTGATTTGTGTTGCGCTTGAAGCCACTTCTTGGGTTACTTGCGCTTGCTCTTCTGCTGTTGCGGCAATAGCATCGGATTGACACGCGATGTCACGAACTTGTCCGGCAATGGTTTCTAAAGAGCTGCCTGCTTCATGAGCCCGCTCAAGAACGCGGTTGGCATTGGATTGGCTTTGATGCATTAATTCAACTGCGTTTTGTGTGGACCCTTTCAGTTTTTCGATAATCGCCACTACGTCTTTTACTGACACTTGCGTGCGGTGTGCGAGTGTACGAACTTCGTCTGCCACAACCGCAAAGCCCCGACCTTGTTCACCGGCACGAGCTGCTTCAATTGCCGCATTGAGGGCTAATAGGTTGGTCTGCTCTGCGATTTCATCGATCATTTTCGTTACGGTTTGAATGCTTGCACTGTCTGAACTCACTTGCTCAATGGCCGATGCAGATTGATCGAGCTGCTCATTCAGTTTCGCAACGTCGATGCACACTTCTTCCACCATGCTTAAACCAGATTGCGTGCTACTGTCGGCTTCTCGTACGTTACCGGCAATGTGTTCAACTTGCTGTGCCACGGCTTGTGCTGAGGTGGCCATCTCTTCGATTGCGGTCGCAACTTGGTCAATTTGTGTCTGCTGTTCATCTGATTGACGTAGACTGCTGTCTGCATCATTCATTACGCTTTGAGATCTGCGCTGTACTTCATCGCCGGTTTGTTGAATATCCGCAACGAGATGTCGTAAACGGCTTGCCATGGAAGCGACGTTGTTGGTTAAACGGATCATTTCATTTGCCGAGTCAGGATTACCTTGCTCAATCTCCATGCTCACTTCGCCTTGTCCTAGTCGCTCCATATACCCAGCGGCAGCGGTCAGTGGTTTCAACGTGCGTGCAATAAATAGCGAGATAAGAACTAAGGTAATGCTACCTACCACGACTGAAGCGATAATGATCTGAGTCAGCAAGGTTTCAGTATCTTCTGTGACTTCGTGGATAAATGTTCCACCAAGTAATTTCCAATTCCAACCAGGTACGGTAGCAAACACTAAGTATTTGTTGCCGCGTACATTATTGTAAATGTACGGGAAGACAATAGTGCCATTGTCGTTGTCGAAGATTTGTTTAAATGGCGTATTACCGTCGGCGTCTTGCACATCAATAATGGAAGGATCAGTTTCATTAAAGGTTGGGTGCAGCAGGTAGTGACCAAGATTATCTTGGCGATTATCCACAACGATAGAATAACCGGTTTTCCCCCACGTCACTTTACTGAGCGCATTGAACGTATCTTGTGCTGCTTTTTCGACAGGTACACCAACGAAAGAGATCGCAATGATAGTGCCAGAGGCATCTTTTATCGGTGAATAGTAGGTGATGTAACGAATGCCAAATAAAGATACAGCAGCGTAATAAGGCTGGCCTTGCATCAGTTTTTGGTAACCCGGGTGATTGGTACCTAACATTGTGCCAACGGCACGTTGTCCACTTTTGTCTTTTAGCGATGTGGTAACACGAAGCCAATCGTTGCCAACTGGAGCAAATAGGGTCGCCACTGCGCCGGTATCACGAGTAAAGCGATCAACTACCGAGAAACCACCAATTAAACTCTCACCGTGTAGGGTAAGGTTACGCAGGGTGTGTCCTTTGAAATTAACGGTGTCGTGTGACCGAGTAAGTCCTTTTAAATAGCCGTGCTGAAATGTCGACTCTAATGTTTGGCTCGTTGATAAATACGCGTCGAACTGACTAGCGATACTTTTGGCTAGCGCTTCAACGCGTGATTGTTGTTCGTTTAGCGTTGACTGCAACAAAACCGATGAAGCGTTGCGATACACCATAGTTGCAATCGCTGCGAAGGCGACGAATAGACAGATCGTCATGATGAGGCGGAGCTGAAAACCGACACTTTTGTTTTTGTATAAAAGGATCATGTTTGTTCCTAAAGTTTGGCTTGTTTGGATTACTATTAGTATGCCTATGGAAACTACATGAAACAGAGTGTCTCAACTTTGATTTTGATTAATATTGTTTACGTTAATTAACGTAACTTGCTAGATATTTAGCTTGAAATTAACTTTTTTATTTTTTAATACAATCTCATTGGTGACTGATATCACATAAATGTCGGTTAATACGACATTTTTGTGATAATAAAATATGAATATTCTATTCATAAAATGACAGTTTATCACGTGAAAGGAGAGAAATCTTTTCTCATGGACCAAGACGAAATGTAAGAAGATGAAGTTTTTTGTTAAAAATGTTATTAATTTTGCATTAGTTAAACTAATCCTTTGGTGGTAGGTAGTGAGAGGCGGTGGGTCAAATGTGAAGCGTTATCCATTCGCTGATTGTGATAAACATCGATACGATTGTAAAAGTGCACAATTTTTATGGTGAAATTTGCTGATTATTTGAGCTTTTTGCCGATGCAGAGGTATTGGTGACGGGGGTATTTTGGAACTATCCAATAACGAGAATCCTAAACCAATGAAAACGATACCGAGATACATCAAAGTCCATCCGGATGATAATGTGGCGATTATCGTCAATGATGGCGGGCTGCCTGCGGGCACGCTCCTATACGAAGGATTGACCCTTACCGAAGATATTCCAGAGGGACACAAGGTTGCACTGGAACCCATTATCACTGGTGAAGCCATCCATCGCTACGGTGAAGTGATAGGGTATGCCAATAAAGATATTCCTCAAGGTGGTTGGATAAGCCAATTTGTGGTGGATATCCCTCAAGCGCCTGCACTAGATGACATTCCTATTGCCACACGCGTTCCTAAACCATTACCGCCAATGACCGACTACACCTTTATGGGCTACCGTAATCCCGATGGTAGCGCGGGTACTAAGAACTTGTTAGGTATCACGACGAGTGTTCACTGTGTCGCTGGGGTAGTCGATTATATGGTCGACATGATCAAGCGTGAATTACTGCCTCATTATCCAAATGTGGATGGTGTGGTCGGCCTTAACCATTTGTACGGTTGTGGTGTTGCCATTAATGCACCTGCGTCAGTGGTGCCCATTCGTACCATTCATAACCTAGCGCTCAACTCCAATTTCGGTGGTGAGGTGATGGTGATCGGTTTGGGCTGCGAAAAATTACAGCCAGAGAAACTGCTGCAAGGCACAGGTACTGAACAGCCGATAAGTCTTGAGGATGCCAGCATCATCTCTTTACAAAGCGAAGAGCATGTCGGTTTCCAATCCATGGTAACCGATATACTGCAAACCGCAGAAAAGCATTTGCAAAAGCTTAATCAACGTCGCCGCGAACCTTGCCCAGTGGCAGACCTTGTAGTCGGCATGCAATGTGGTGGTAGTGATGCTTTTTCTGGCGTAACCGCCAATCCATCAGTGGGGTATGCGACCGATCTCTTGGTCAGTTGCGGTGCAACCGTGTTGTTCTCAGAAGTGACCGAAGTGCGAGACGCGGTGCATTTGCTTGGCCCACGTTGTGTTGATCAGCAGGTCGGCCAACGGTTAAAAGAAGAAATGCGCTGGTATGATGATTATCTAAGTCTTGGGCAGACGGATCGACGTGAAAACCCATCTCCTGGTAACAAGAAAGGGGGGTTGGCCAACGTGGTTGAAAAAGCCTTAGGTTCGATTGCTAAATCTGGCAGTAGCGCCATTGTGGAGGTGCTTTCTCCTGGAGAACGCCCAACGCGCAAAGGGCTGATCTTTGCTGCAACCCCAGCGAGTGATTTTGTTTGTGGTACGCAACAACTTTCTTCTGGGATCACCATGCAGGTGTTCACCACGGGGCGTGGTACGCCTTATGGATTAGAAGTTGTGCCAGTGATTAAGGTGGCAACACGTAACTCCTTGGCACGCCGGTGGTTTGATTTAATGGATATTAATGCGGGAACTGTGGCAACCGGTGAGCACTCCATTGAGGATAAAGGATGGGAAATATTTAATACCATCTTGGATGTGGCCAGTGGTCGTAAATCGACCTTCTCTGATCAGTGGGGGCTACATAATGCCTTAGCTGTGTTTAATCCTGCGCCGGTCACTTGATTACCTGTCAGGTGTTGGGCATCACGGTTAAGTGATGCCCAGTCAACCTTGAGTTTGTTCAGGCACTGCTCGTTATAAAATCAAACTAAAGTAGAGCCGACAGACATCTTTATAATGATGCAAGTTGATATTGCAGATTTCCTCTACCCGTTTTAAGCGATAGCGCAGGGTATTGGGGTGGATGTATAACATTTCCGAGGTTTGCTTTACGTCACAATCGTTATCAAACCAGGTTCTCAATGTGTGGATTAAGGTTGGATCGGCTAACTCCAATTGTGAATGTTGGGTTGTTAACTTGTCTTTTTGCCAGGCTTGTAAGTTGCCTTCAAACAGTGATGGAATCTCATAATCTTGATAACAGTAGAACCGACAGTTTGGAGCTAAACGCATACCCGATTTCAATACCGCTAAGGCACTTTGGTAAGCAAATGGGATCTGATTGGGTTGTTCATAGACATGCCCGAGTGCGCAATGAAATGGCACATGCAGCTCTTGCTTCAAATGAGCTTGCAAGCTTTGCCAATCATTGACAGTGCGGCTGGGATGTTCTGTATCAATGTCACTGGCGTTGAATAATACGATCGTGGTTTTATAGGAGTTTTCCGCTTTCAGGCGTTGGCGTGACCAAGTGCCCAGTACGCGGTCAACCTCTTTTTGGTGCTCTGCATCGGTTACCTCAATAATTCCCATCGCATGACGCTGAAAAATATCCACTTTCAGCTGTGCAGACATATCGACAAGATGATCTTGTGAAGAATGAGGGTCAATACATTCGAGTAAAAATTCTTCACGTTTGCGCTCACTCCAGCGCGTCATTTCGACCATTGATGTGTATTCCACGATCATCTCTGCCGACATTTTAACCAGCTCGCCAAAAGGGCGAACTTCTTTTAATGGACCTGAAATGCCAATCACGCCAATCGCTTCATTATTGAAAATAATAGGCAAATTAACCCCAGGTTGAACGTTAGGAAATTCTGGCAACATGGTGTCAGAAATTTCAATCGGTTTTAATTCAGTTAAGGCTAAGACGGCTCCACCGTGTTTTTGATATTTGCGTGCTGGATTTGTCGAAGCGATGATGATTCCGGTTTCGTCCATCACATTGAGTGGATATTTTATGATCTTTTGTGCACGTTCCACGATACGTTCAGCTAACTGCTCTCGTAATTGCATATTCACACTTCGTTATTTGAATTTATCGTTTAAAAAGTCTGTAGCCTTGTTGTAGGGCACTGTCTAGGCAGCGTAAATAACATGAAATTGGCTTAGGAATTGAGAACCAAATCAACGCATCATTGTTGGCTACAGAGTGAATAGCTTTTCATAGTATAGATATTTAATCACAGCGTATGAGATCGCTATCTCAACCTGAAAAGTGCGTGGTAATTAATCTTAACGTATTGATTTAAATTAAATATTATTCTTTTTCTGGAGTGGGGGTATAGAGTTAAATAGGGTGTGTGTCCCGTTAGTAGCCGTCAGTACTGGATTGGGGCTGACAACAAAAAGCCCTCAAACATTGAGGGCTAGGGATGCAAAGCGTAACCCCAAGGATGGGGTTATGCGAATTTGCGTTCTGCATTTGCCTAAATGACTTACATTTAGGAGCAGTAAGTTAAGAGGTTGTGATTACTTAATGTTTGATGGCGTAAAGTGACGGCTTAACTCGGCGATATGATCCGTGCCAATCCCGCAGCAACCACCAATCAACGAGGCTCCAGCATGTACCCATTTCTCGGCCCATACGACGTAAGCGGGTGGCGTTAGATCGGCGCGCACTTCATCTAAGTCTTCATTGGCTGCCGCATCTTTACGTTGTGGGGCAAAGGCGTTGGCATAAGCGCCAAGCTTGATGTTTGGCACGCCTGCTTCTGTAAATACGTGTTGTGCTGCTGCAATTGCACTTTCTATTACTTCTGGTTGGCAGCAGTTAAATAGCATGGCTTCCACGCCGATTTTTGCCATTTCAGCGGCAGCTTCTGCCACGGTTTCACCGGAGCGTAGACGTGGTACATCTGTGACTTGATCATCTTCTAAAGTAAAAGAGACCCACAGAGGTTTATCATCGTGACCCAGTTTAGTGAGCAATGCTTTGATCGCTTTCGGTTCGGCAATCAGGCTTTGGGTTTCGTTAAGCCAGAAATCCACATGGGGCGCTAGACCTTGGATAAGTGGTGTTGCAATCTCTTCAACGTGCTCAGCTTCGAATAAATCTGCGCGATAAGAACCAAATAACGGAGGCAGTGAACCTGCGACTTGTGCATTGTCTCCGGTGAGTTGTACCGCTTGGCGAGCCATGTCGCCGGCACGGTATGCTAATAATTGCGCTTCTTGGTTAAAACGCTCTTCACCGATATGGAAAGGGACTAAAGCATAGCTGTTGGTTGTGACCACTTGAGCACCATTACGGATAAAAGCTTGGTGCACGTCGCGTACAATCTCTGGCGTTTCAATTAATGCGAGCGCTGACCATTCTGGTTGACGAAATGGAGCGCCGCGCTTTTCTAATTCACGGCTCATACCGCCATCGAGAATGTTAACAGCTTGATTCAACATGGTAGACCCTCTTATAAAAACAGATGTTTAAACGCAGAGACGTTTAGACGTCCAATAACCTAAATTGAAATACGTCTGGTTGCAATAAAGAATTAATAGCTTGCCATAAAAAGCGAGTTTTTCGGATAAATCCTGTGCAAACTTGTCTGCTGCATAACAAATTAGTTGCATTTGATGTTTGTTTTTTAATCGTTATTTGTCGTCAATGCGCTTTGGACACGAGACCCTTTGCATTTATTTCTGATGCATGGAAGTGATAATATTTGAATAAATACCATTTTGCGATTCTTAAAGATAAGAAACTATTACATTGCAATTGGGTGCATAAAATTTGCAGCATAATCTGCTGCTTAAATTCAAATTGTCTGTTTTTTCTTATCCTTGGCGAGTGAATCACCCAAAATAGGTAGAATATTAAACTTTAGTAATTGCAACAAGCCGCAAGCTTTAATAGGATATATACCAAGTAACTCCCCCAACATTGTAATTTGATGTTCAGATATTGCGCAGGGAAATGCCAAGTGAACACGGAAAATGCATGTCTCTTAAGATCAATTCTTTTAAGTGAATGTTTTGACGAGTTTAGCGAAGTGTTTTGTCCGCCAAGGATGAACAGACAGTTGCGGCCGTTGGAAAAACAAGACCAAAAATAATATGCCGTTTATTATACCCAAATGACCTCAAGATGCAGACTTCAGAGCTTCATCAACGAGCACAGGTCAAGCTCAATGACGGAAGGAATGGTTATTCCCTTTCAACGTCATTGGGCGCGGAAATGGGCTTGTTGATGAGCTCCCAAGGGGCGAGTTGTATTCGCTCCTATGCTGCGTTACTGATTTTCTACGTAGAATAACTATGTATTCAAATCAGTGCCTTGCCTATGAGCGAATACATTCTCGCTGAAACCGCATCTTGAGGTTACTTGGGTATAGTCATTAGAAGCACTGCATTTAGTGGACAAAACAGTCAATTCACTTTTAAGGATATAAGGTGTCATGCGAAGCTTTTCGTTTAAAAATAAGATAATACTAGTAATTATCGCGATTATTACTGCGACCATTTTGGTGGCGTATATGAGCGTTAACTATTTTATTAGTAACTATATCGCGCAAACCGATACAAAAAATATTGAACACAACATCGAATTAGTTGATCAAAAACTAGAGAGCGAGCTAAAAACCAAAATTAACCTCGCTAAAAGCCTCAACTTCAGCATGATGGATATTGCTGATACTAAAACTAGCACCGGTTTTTATCGCATTGTTAAAGTCGTCAATGGATATGCGTTCGATGAAAGCGGTAATATGGACGATGACAAAGCAGAAGCTTATGTCTCAAGTGCAGAAAAGCAAACAGAGAAGCCCGCAATTAGTTCTGTGACACTAGAGGGTGAGCGTCCTACCATTACCATCTCTCAACGTCGTCCAGACGATTCCGTCGACTTTTTTGTCATTGATTTAACCAGCCTGCAAAACGTACTCCAGCAGTATGCGCTAGAGGGAAGTTACCTTGAGTTAATTTCAGGCAATGGCACAACGATTTACTCGAATAAAAAAGGTGACAACCTTACTAAAATCAGCAAAACCATCAGTGTGGCGGAGAATCAATGGCAGCTTAATGGCTACATCGATAAAGATCGCATTCAGGCGAACACCGACCGTTTGAACTGGAAGATCACACTAGCACTGCTGATTTGTGCTGCAGTGGTTATCTCACTAAGCATTGTCTCTCTTAACTTAGCGTTTAAACCTTTAATGCGCTTGAAAGCCTTGGTGGCCGATTTGTCACAAGGTGACGGTGACTTAACTCAGCGTCTTGATGTTGCCTCACAAGATGAAATTGGACAAATTAGTGCGTCAATTAACCGCTTTATTGAACAACTGCAAGGGATGTTCATTGAAGTGTCTCAATCTTCATCGCAAATTGATTCAGCAATTGCATTGTTGGGAGAGCAGTCTCGTTCAAACGTAACAGCGTTAAATGCTCATACCGTAGAAACGGAACAGGTTATTACCGCGATTGAAGAGATGAATGCTACGGCGGGGTCTATTGCTCAAAGTGCAACCGATGCGGCTAAATTAACGGAAACGGCAAGCAGTTATGCGAGTGAATCGAAAGTGGTAATTAATCACGCGGTTGGCAGTGTCAATGCATTGGAAACCGACGTTACCGATATGGCGGGTACAATCGCAGCCATGAGCGAAGATACACGTCAAATCGAAGGTGTGCTGCAAGTGATAGGTGAAATCGCTGAACAAACTAACCTATTGGCTCTTAACGCGGCGATTGAAGCGGCCCGAGCTGGTGAACAAGGTCGCGGTTTTGCGGTGGTGGCTGATGAAGTACGCGCTCTTGCGAGTCGTACCCAGCAGAGCACCGGCAAAATTAATGAGATGCTGACTAAGCTTCGCCAAACTACAGATAATGTGGTGACTAAGATGGAATCGACTCGTCGCAGCTGTGAAGCGACAGCCGATAACACAAATAAGGTGATGGAGTCACTCAATACGATGACGTCATCGGTGGTGGAGATTAACGATTTGAATACGTTAATGGCAACTTCTGCGGAAGAGCAAAGCCACGTGACCTCAGAAATCAGCCGTAACATGGCGCAGATTCAACAGTTGATTGAAGGCCTGAACCAAAACGCCTCAAGAACCGATGCGATCAGTACCGATTTAGGCACAACATCGAGCGACTTGTCTGAAGTGGTAGGGCGATTTAGAGTCCAATAATCATCGAATAATGGCCATTTCGGTGATGTAAGTGAATTGACTATCACACTGAATACAGAAACGAAAAAGAGCACATGCAGTTGTGCTCTTTTTTATCCCTGAAAAAGACTTGGTTAGTTTTTTTTCAAACCACCATCTTCCTGCGCCTGCTTCACCCATAATTGGCGAAGAATTTCCGTTTCGTTTGGCGTGTCCTTTTCTTGCTCTTGATCAATCTGTTTTAAGGCAGCGGTTTCTGCGGTCAGAGCATAGTAATGGTTAAACATCGTGGACATCTCCTCGTTACGATACCGTGTAAAAAATAGAGGATGTTAACTAGGTTAACATCCTCCTTTTGGCGTATTTTTGAGGCGTAGTGTCGGGGTGGAAACCTTTACACTAAGATTATACGTCGTAAGTAGTAGACGCTGTGTCGCCGCCAGTACCAGTCCAGTTAGTGTGGAAGAACTCACCACGTGGACGGTCTAGACGCTCATAAGTGTGCGCGCCGAAGTAGTCACGTTGAGCTTGTAGCAAGTTTGCTGGAAGGCGAGCAGTTGTGTAACCGTCTAGGAAGCTCAATGCAGAAGTAGTACAAGGCATTGGAATACCTACTTCTAGCGATTTCGCTGCCACTTTACGCCATGCTGCTTGGCAGTTGTCTAGGATGCCTTTGAAGTAAGCATCAGAACCTAGGAACGCAAGATCAGGGTTGTTAGCGAATGCATCACGAATGTTACCTAGGAATGCAGAGCGGATGATACAACCACCACGCCACATTAGGGCTACGTTACCGTAGTTTAGATCCCAGTTGTTTTCGTTTGATGCTTCACGCATTAGCATAAAGCCTTGTGCGTAAGAGATGATTTTTGATGCAAGTAGCGCTTGGCGTAGTGCATCAACCCACTCTTGTTTATCACCAGAAACTTTAGTGTCTTTTTTGCCGAATAGTTCTTCAGCAGCAACACGTTGGTCTTTCAGTGCAGATAGGCAACGAGAGAATACAGATTCAGAGATCAGCGTTAGAGGAATACCCATGTCTAGCGCGTTGATACCAGTCCATTTACCAGTACCTTTTTGACCAGCTGTATCTAGGATGCTGTCAACAAGTGGTTGACCTGCTTCATCTTTGTAACCAAGGATGTCCGCAGTGATTTCCACTAGGTAGCTGTCTAGCTCAGTTTTGTTCCAGTCAGCAAACACAGCTTGCATTTCGTCACCGCTCAAACCAAGACCATCTTTCATGAATTGGTAAGCTTCAGTGATAAGCTGCATGTCACCGTATTCGATACCGTTGTGTACCATTTTCACAAAGTGACCAGCACCGTCGTTACCAACCCAGTCACAACAAGGCTCGCCAGCGTCAGTTTTCGCAGAGATGCCTTGGAAGATAGGTTTAACTGCTTCCCAAGCTTCAGGTGCGCCACCAGGCATGATTGAAGGTCCGAAACGAGCGCCTTCTTCACCGCCAGAAACGCCCGTACCGATGAAGTGGATGCCTTTTTCACGAAGTGCAGCAACACGACGGTTAGTATCTGGGTAGTTAGTGTTACCACCATCAATGATGATGTCGCCTTTGTCTAATAGAGGAACTAGGTTGTCGATGAAAGTATCTACAACAGCACCAGCACGAACCATTAGCATTACTTTGCGAGGTTTTTCTAGTTTCTCTACAAGCTCTTCCAGAGTGTGAGCACCAATGATGTTAGTGCCTTTTGCTGGGCCTTCTAGGAACTCATCCACTTTCGCAGCGGTACGGTTATGCGCTACCACTTTAAAGCCGTGGTCGTTCATGTTTAGGATCAGGTTCTGACCCATTACTGCTAGGCCAATTACGCCGATATCACCTTTCATTTTTTTCTCCTCACGCAATTTTTGCTGCTGCGTCAATATCTAAATACCACTCTGTATCGCCAGTTTTTGACTGAACTTTTGCTGCTGGGTAAGGAAGCTGCTCAGCAGGAGTAGTGTGAATTTCATAAACGATGTCTTGTTTACCTGCGCCAAGCACAAGGTAACTAATACGTTTGGCTGCTTCTAGTACTTTCGCGGTTTTTGATACACGTAGTTGGCCTGACTCAGGGTGAGATGCCACGATAGCTAAACGCTCATCGGTGTAATCGGTTTTACCAGGGAAAAGAGAAGCAGTGTGGCCGTCAGGGCCAACGCCAAGTAGAATCCAATCGAAAACAGGCGTGCCATTAACACATGGGATCACGTCTGCCATTTCTTTAGCAAAACGTTCTGCTTCTTGTTCAGGCTCGTTTTCACCTAGAATACGGTGAATGTTCGCCGCAGGAATGTCGATTTTGCTGAACAAGAGTGTATTGGCTTCACCAAAGTTACTTTCAGCATCGTCAGGTGCTACACAACGCTCATCACCCCACCAGAAGTGGAGGTTGTTCCATTGAATGGATGTTGCGTAAGCATCTGTCGCCAATAGTTTGAATAACATTTTAGGTGTGCTACCACCAGACAGTGAGATATGAACCGGCTGACCTTTTTCACTGTAGGCTTTCATGTCATTAGCAATGCTTTCAACAACGTCGGTTGCTGAAGGGAAGATTCTAGGCTTAATCATAATTCGCAATAATCCGTATTAGTTAAATTTTTACATGGGTAACGCCAATCTCGACCATCACGTTTGAGTAACTCGTCAGACTCTTTCGGGCCCCAAGTACCACAAGCATATCCATATAGCGCTTGTGGGTCCTGTTTAAAGTCGAGAATTGGTTGCACGAATTTCCAGCATGCTTCTACCGCATCGGTACGAGCAAATAGGGTTGCGTCACCATTTAGAGCGTCTAGCAGTAGACGTTCGTAAGCGGTCAGCATTTGGGTTTCTTCTAAAGAGGCGTAATGGAAATCCATTGATACTTCTTTAGCGTTGAAACCTGCGCCTGGCTCTTTTAAACCAAAGCTCATCAAGATACCTTCATCCGGCTGGATTCGTAGGATCAATTTGTTTTCTGGAGCGGTTTGTGCGAACACAGGGTGTGGCGTAGGTTTGAAGTGAATCACCACTTCCGTTACGCGAGTTGGTAATCGTTTGCCTGAGCGCACGTAAAAAGGTACGCCATTCCAACGCCAGTTGTTGATGAACATTTTCAACGCCATGTACGTCTCAGTGCGTGAATCATCAGCAACTCCGTGTTCATCACGGTAACCTTTAAGGAATTTGCCACGAACTTCAGATTCGGTGTATTGACCCAGCACTAAGTTGTTACGCAAGTCGTCTTCACTTAATGGTTGCAGGCTCTGCAGCACTTTATTCACTTCGTTACGAATAGAGTTCGCATTAATTGCCGCTGGTGGTTCCATGGTCATCATGGCAAGCACTTGCAGTAAGTGGTTTTGGAACATATCACGTACTGCGCCCGAACCATCGTAGTAGCCCCCCCGTTCTTCTACGCCTAGGAACTCAGCCCCAGTAATTTCCACGTAGTCAACGAAGTTGCGGTTCCATAGTGGTTCGAACATACCGTTGGCGAAGCGGAAAACCAGCATATTTTGCACGGTTTCTTTGCCGAGGTAGTGGTCAATACGATAAATTTGATGTTCTTGGAAGTGGCGGTGAATTTCAATATCCAGCGCTTGAGCGGACTCAAGGTCGTAACCAAATGGTTTTTCAATAATGATGCGTTTCCAGCCGTGGGTTTCATCATTAAGGCCGTGAGCGGCAAGACAACCAGGAACGACGCCATAAAGGCTTGGAGGAGTAGCGAGGTAGAACAGAGTGTTACGCTGTTCAAATTGATAATCTGTTGCCAGTTGGTCTAGACGGGAACTCAGCTTTGCATAGTCATCAACATCGGAAGTATTAACGGGTTGATAGTGAAGGTGTTCGCAGAATGCGTCTAAGATAGCTGGTTCGGTTTTTTCCAATTCCTGTAGTGATTTTTTCAACTTATCACGGTAGGACTCATCGCTGTACTCAGTACGGCTTACACCAAGAATGGCGAATGATTTTGGCAGTTGATCGTTAGCGTACAAATGATACAAAGCGGGAATTAACTTACGGTAAGTTAAATCTCCCGAAGCACCGAAAATTACGATGCTACTGTTTTCAGGTATTACCATCATCTTTCCCTTAAAACGAGGTATTTTGTATGCGCACACCCTAGCAGCGCAATACACAAATAAAAAGTAGGCTACGTCTATTACTGTAATCGATAAAACTAATAGATAGAACCGTTATACCCTTACGTCAGAGGTATGGCTCGTTTCATTTGTTTCACGCGGATCTCTGAAACAGAGCTAAGGTCCTATTGTCTACGACTCTTTGACATACATCAACTATTGATGCTCACTTATGGTGCTTTATTACAGCATTTCTTGTTATTTGATCAATATTTCTTGCGGTAGTGGTGGCTGGCAACGCCCTATTTTAGGGCGTTGCGCTAGAGGTGCGGCTAGAATGGCGTGTTAAGATAGCTTTTTATTTGACGGACATGGTCAGATTTTTCGACGTTATTACACTGCTCTGGGCGCAAAAACCTCGATGCATACTCGAGATAGACATCTTGTTCTAAAAACAGCAAATAGAGTTTAGGGTCTAGATGGCCGCTGGTGGCCATCTTGGTCATGATGTTGATTGCTTCGCTGAGCTTCTTGGCTTTTTTGTATGGGCGATCGGCTGATGTGAGCGCTTCAAATACATCAGCAATGGCCATCATTTTAGCTGGCAAACTCAGTTGCTGTTCATTTAAACCTCTTGGGTATCCAGTACCATCAAGCCTTTCATGGTGGTTTCCTGCGATTTCTGGAACCTGTTGCAGGTGTTTTGGATAAGGAAGCTTATTTAACATCAAGATGGTTTGCACAATATGGTCATTGATGATGAAACGTTCTTCTTCTGTTAGGGTGCCGTAGCGCACACTGAGGTTATAAAGCTCGCCTCGATTAAAACGATATTCATTTGGCGTAAGGGTAAACTGGTCACCATGTTGATAGCGATGTTCGTCTTTCGCCCACGGTACTTTGTGATGAGGCTTATCTGCAAGTAAAGGCTCCATGACAGGCAGTTCGCCAGAATATCCATGTTGCGCTGCTTCCATCCAAGACACACCTAATGAGTCGTCAATCGTTCTCTTCCATTGTTGCGTTGCAATCGAATTAAGACGTTTAACCGCTTCTTCGGACATCGCTTCACTGCCCACATTACATTGTGCGATGAAAGCAAAGTCATCGTCGAGCTGTTGATGGCGCTGAGTGAGGGCTTGTTTCAGAGCTTTTTCATCCCCGCCCTGAGCCATTTGCTGCCAATATTCGACTTCTGCTTCGCTCTTCAGTAATTCAAAGCGCATGCGAACTTCGTGAATTCGGTCATAGATGGTTTCAAGTTTGGTGGCTTTATCTATCACGTATTCAGGGGTCGTGATTTTGCCGCAATCATGTAGCCAAGCGGCAAGGTTGAGTTCTTCCCACTGCTCGTTGTTCATTGCAAAATTGGCAAAATATTGCTTGTCGTCAACCGCTGCTTTAGCCAGCATTTTCGTTAGTTCTGGCACCCGCTGACAATGTCCGCCAGTGTAAGGCGATTTGGTATCAATCGAGGACGCAATGAGTTCAACAAACGAGTTGAGCATGTCTTTTTGTTGCTGCATTTTGTCGATGTTGTCTTTGGCGATTTCGGCAAAACTTAACAGCTCACGTAAGAAAGCGTGTTTATCAAGTTGGCTTTGGGATATTGCTCGTTCATAGCCCAAGTTCAGCAAACCCACTAATTGTCGGTCACGGTTAAGCAGCGGGAAAAAATAGAGATCAGAATTATAGATTTGCTTATGGTATTTACGTAGCCAGTTATCTTCACGATGCAAATGTATGGTGTTGCCACTTCGAAGTTCTGACATGAACCAAGGCGTGTCTGCAATCAATTGATTGAGATCTATTTTAAATGGAATAATGGCATGATTGGTGACTACCGAGAAAGATAGATCCTGTTGATCAAAGGTATAAAGCTGAATGGTTTCAGCTTTAGTAATCATGTAACTTTGACGCGCTATTGTTTTTGCTAATACATCAAACTGGCTATTGGATGCTGTTTCGCGCAGCAGTTTTAATAAGTCGGTTAACGTGTGCTCCATGAGTTGAATCGACTGGGTTAAGTCGCCGAGCTCACGAATCATGGTTCTGGGGTAACGGGTTTTTTTGAAGTCAAACCGAGTGATATTGCGTGTTTGTTCAACCAAATGCACCAGTGGGCGGGCGAGTCGTTGTGAAATAAACCATACCAAGACATAGGATATTAGAAGCAACCCAATTGCAATAGAAACCTGTTCGTTACGCATGGAAATAAGGTCTTTGAGCAGTTCCTTCTGTAAATTGGCTTCTGCCAAACGTACTTGTACATGCTCACTTAAGTTGATTGGCGTTAACGTAACAGACCAATCTTCATCATCATAGTTCTGAGTTTCATAAAGGGTTTGGCTGCTGATACGACCAGCAACGGAACCAAATACGCTGTTATGAAGCTTTCCTTCAATGGTTTTGGCATCATCAGAAAGTGACAAGTCCGTATTATGTTGAGCGAGTAAACGAAATTGACTGTCAAAGATCACGAGTTTTGAGTGTTCTGCTGTACCGAGTGTTGCAAGGTGGTCGGATAACGAGCCTAGAGTGAAATCCGCCCCAATAACATGGGATCCATCGTTAGAGGCGCGCGATAGCGTAATTCCAAATGTCTTTAGAAAAAAGAAAAAGTACGGTTCAGTAATGCGAATTTTTCCATCTGCTTCTGCCGATTTGTACCAAGGACGAAGACGAGGGTCATATTGATTATCCAGCGTTTTGTGGAATCCAACTTCCTGAAAGTCTTTGTCAAGAAAGTAGGTGTCATTTGTCCCATCTGTTTTGGTTTGATTAACGAATAGCCTCGCGTTTTCTGGTGCCTCAAATCTTTTACGCGCATCCTCTGTAAATAGTGGCCGAATCATGGTGAAGTCGCCGTTATTGGCACCAAAATAAAGCGCTACTAGATGTGGGTTTCGTTCAAAGGTCATTTTTAGCGATGAGAGCCAGCGCGCCTCCTCGTAAATGGGCTTATCGTTATGGACAAATGAGCTGTTGGCCATAAAGTCTAATGCGGAGAAAATAGGCGCCGTACTACGCTGGAACTCGGATTGCAGCTTTTGGCTATTTTCTTGGCTGACCGCTTTAGCACTGCCAAGTAACAGCTGTTGAGAGTGCTGGTAACTAACCAGAATCAATATAACGCCGATGAGTGTCGTGAGTGCCAAAAATAAGCTACTAATGTGAATACTCAGCGAATAACGATGCTTTTTCATAAAACGTCCCTGATTTTTATGCCGATTTAAGTATTGTTCAAGGTCGTAATGTTGCAATAGCAATCGCTTAAAAAGTGAGTCTTGCCACGCTTCGCTGCAAGCCTTTAACGTGGCAAATCGGCAATGGCATTTGATGGTGTTCACGTTCGTATCGTGGTATCTCGTTGGTATGACTGTTAAACTTTATTCATATACCCAAATGAGCTCCCAAAGGGCGAGTTGTATTTGCTGAAACAGTGTGTTGAGGTTACTTGGGTATACACTGGAAGGATTCTAAAAAATGAAAATACTTGTCGATACCCATACTCACACCTACGCGAGTGGACATGCTTACAGCACGATTATTGAAAATGCTCGCAGTGCCAACGAACGCGGGTTGGAAATGTTTTGTACCACAGATCATGCTCAGTCTATGCCTGATGCGCCTCACCCTTGGTTTTTCGGTAACCAAAAGATGTTGCCTCGATTTCTCGAGGGCGTCGCGCTTATCCGAGGCGTTGAAGCGAATATTCTGAACCTGGCTGGAGATATTGATATTCCGCCTCAAATTGAACTGCGCCTCGATTGGATGATCGGTAGCCTGCATGAGCCAGTGCTCGTTCCGAGTACCAAACCAGAACACACTCAAATGCTCATTAATGCTATTGAACAAGGAAGAATTGATGCATTGGGTCATCTCGGAAATCCACGTTTTGATTTTGACTTTGAGGCGGTAATAGAGAGTGCCGCCAAACATCATGTTGCCATTGAAATTAACAACAGCAGTTTGGAAGGTCAGAGCCGAGTCGGTAGTAAAGAGCGCTGTTATGCGATTGCAGAAGTGGCGAAGCAAGCGGGCGCTTACATTACAACCGGCAGTGACGCGCATTTCTGTACCTATATTGGTGGGTTTGAGTCAGCACTGCCGTTACTGGAAAGTGTAGGGGTTGATGAAGATAAGGTAATAACTCGTTCTGCTCGTGATTTTTTGAACTTTTTGCGCTTGCGTGGCCATGAACCAATTGAGGAATTTGAACTACACTTTTGAGGTTACTTGGGTATATGACTGACAATCAGGAACTTTGTTTAAGTCATGGTGAGTAAAAAATAATAAGGAATGTTTAATGATAAGAGCAATGACCGTGTTTCTCATTGGTATCACGATGGCCTCAAATGTCTGGGCTCATGGTGATTTAGGTGACACGATGAAGCAAATGAAGTCAGCCTTTCGTGATGCAGCACAAGCCAAAAGTGTGGCTAGTATGAAAGCTGCGGTGGCGGACCTTTCCACGCTAGTTGAGCAATCAAAACATCATGAATATGATGGTGATGATTTGGCGGCTTACCATAAAGGGCTGCAAGAGTTAACTCAGGCGCTCGATACGGTACAAAGCGATCTGGATAATAATCAGCTTGAACAAGCAAAAAACGATTTACGAAAAGTGGATGATTTACGTCGTGAGTACCACAGAAAGACACGTTGATGTAATCTCACGATACGATGAAAGATGTAATGGCCAACGTTGGATGTTGGCCTTACAGCCTCAGCGTTCCGCTTCTTGGTAGAGTTCAAGTGGCAAGCCGTCAGGGTCTTGGAAAAAGGTAAAACAGCGTTCTGTATATGGGTCAATACGAATCGGCTCTACTTCAATCCCTAAGCTTTCCAATCGTTGCTTTTCTTCTGCCACATTGTCGACTACAAAAGCGAGATGACGCAAACCTTGTGCTTCTGGATGGTTAGGGCGTACTGGTGGATTAGGGAAGGAAAACAGCTCAATTTGGCTGCCGTCAGGTAAGGCCAAATCCAATTTATAGGATTGACGAGTTTCGCGAAAATGCTCGCTGATGACGGTTAATCCCAATACTTGTGTGTAAAACTCTTTCGAACGTTGATAATCAGAGCAAATGATCGCAACGTGATGAAAACGTTTAAGCATATTACTTATCCTTAGCGAGTAATTTGGGTTGCACATTGGCTATCACGTAGTCGATAAACACTCTTAAGCGCGCAGGCATGTATTTGGTTTGTGGGTATTGCATGGCGACCGCCCCGTGATAGTTACTTTTGATTGTCCATGTGGGTAACACTTGCACCACTTCGCCAGCACTTAAGGCATCTTGTACCACAAAGTCGTGGAAGATCCCGATCCCTAAGCCATATTTAACCCCATTGAGGCGCATCTGTGATTGATTAACGGCGTAACGACCTGAAATTGCGACCGTATGAAACTCATCATCTTTTAAAAAGTCCCACACATGGTCTTTCGCGTTTTCTGCTAGGTATAGGCAGTCATGCTGGCTGAGCTCGATAGGGTGAGCTGGGTGACCTCTACGCTGCAAATAGTCAGGGCTCGCACAAAGAACTAAGTTGGTTTTGCATAGCTCTTTTAATACCAAGCTCTCATCCGGCTTATCGGTAAGCTTAAACGCGATATCAATGTTGTTGCGGAATAAGTCTATCTGACCATCTGCCGCACGAAGCTTGAGTTCAATGTGCGGATATTGTTGCAGAAAAGGCAGCACGAAAGGTTGTAGCACTGAATTTAGAAAGGCTTCAGGTGCGGCGACAGTCAACGCACCTGAAGGCTCACTATGATCATGGTGAGATAACTCAATCGCTTGTTGGGCCGCATTGACCATGACCAAGCATTGGTCGTAAATCTGTTGGCCCGCTTGAGTGATATGCAGTTGCCGAGTAGAGCGTTCAAATAATTTTACCGACAATGCTTTTTCTAGGCGTGTAATCAGTTTACTTAACGCTGATGGAGTGACACCTAATTGATGAGCAGCACCAGTAAAGCTGCCTTCATTAACCACCAATATAAAACTGGCAAGGTCAGGCAGTAACGCGATTAATTTTGGATGAACCATATTGTGTGGTGTAAAGGTTTACACTTGTCTATTTATTATAAGTAGAGCGGACTTTCGCAGATAAAACTTATCATTGCAATTGTCTTGTTCTATGTGTCAATAACTTATGCTAAAAGTCCGATCGCCCTCAATTTACGGTACAAAGTATTGCGACTAATTCCTAATTGCTTCGCTGTTTGACTCACATTGCCACGATGGGCATGAAACGTTTCAATCAATTGGTTATCTAGAGTATGACGCAAGGTTTGAGCTGGGGGAACGGAATTGAGCTGATCGTGATTAGGTTTTAGTAAATGAACAACGTTGGTGGGCAGATGCTCAAGTTTGAGCTCATTTTCCTCGCTAGCGAGTAAACACGCCACTTTCATCACATTATCGAGTTCACGTAAGTTACCCGGCCAAGAGTAGAGTTCGAGTTTTTTATGCAGCTGTGTGGATATTGTTTGTGTACATTTACGGTATTTTCTATGCAGTTCAGTGATAAGTGCACTGCGATCAGAGCGTTCACGTAATGCTGGTAGAGTGAGCACCAAACCATTGAGGCGGTAATAGAGGTCTTGACGAAAAGTTCCCGCTTCGACGGCTTTTTCTAGAGATTGATGAGTCGCAGCAATGATTTGCAGGTGAACCGGATACTCTTTGGTGCAGCCAACCGGTACTACGACTTTATCTTGTAGTACTTGCAGTAAACGACTTTGTGCTTCTAAAGGCATATCACCGATTTCATCAAGAAACAGAATGCCATTATCTGCTGCGCGAATTTTCCCTGCATAGCCTTTATTGCTGGCGCCAGTAAAGGCACCAGGGGCATAACCAAATAGCTCAGATTCAATCAATTCACTGGCCAGCGCGGCACAGTTAACGCTAATGAGTGGCTGTTTTGCATTGCTATGTTGGTGTAACGCCTTCACGAACTCGCCTTTGCCCACACCGGTTTCGCCCATCAATAAAATAGGAATATCGTGATTGAGCAATTTCGTTGCCTGTTGCCATGCCTTTTCAACGGATGCATCGCCAAAGTGCAAATGAGTACTTGATACTGGCGTTTTCCCCCTTACTTTGGGGGCATTGTTGTTCATGGTGTGGCTTTCGTAAATGACTCGACGAGGGACCTGCTCTATGACTTGGTCGAGATCGACGCCCAACAAATGTTTTTGCTCCAGTAAATGCGTTGCAATAGGGTTATAAGCCATCACTTTGCCATCTTGATCAGCGATCACTATGCCTTGCCAACCGCTATGAATCAGGGTGGGATCGAGCGCTAAATCGATGCGGGTAACGCCGTTTGGCAAAGAGGAAATTAGATGGTTTTCAATTAACTGCACCATGTTTTGTACTAGCACTTGCAATGTAATGTCATGTTTTTGCTGCTCACTGGTGATATCAAGAATACCCACGGTGGTTCCTTGGTAATCCTGAATTGGGCTAGCGGAACAGCTGATAAATTGATGCTGGCGAATGTAATGTTGTTCACCGATGACAGAAATAGGTCTAGATTCAATTAATGCCGTACCGATAGCGTTGGTGCCTTTGAGCTTCTCTTGCCAACAGCAGCCACTGTCGAGGGCGATTTGCAATAGTTGTTCACGAAAATGAGACTGTCCCCAAGATGAGAGAATAACGCCATCGGCATCGGTCAGAATTAGGCGACTGTCGGTATGAGAGCATATTTGATTGAATAGAGGGAGAACGAATTGCTCAACAGCCTCAATCATGGTCGTTGCTCGCCATTGCCTCTCTTTCAGTTCGTAATTCGGCAGACGAATCGCATCGGGCAGTCGACGTTGGATGAGTCCCGCCTCTTTACTGCGCTCCCAAGATGAGCTGAGCCAATCCTTATTATTGGGTTGAATTTGCATAAGTGTTCCACCTTGTCACAGTGACACTGTTCCATTTTGGAACAGATGAACAATGGCAGGCAGTCCATTCAGTTAAGTTCATCTGTTCGGTGTGGGTTTTTAATTATTTGTTAATCATATCGTTACAACTTATTAACAACAAGGTAAATAATCTTGGCTTGTGATTTGCGTTGTATCTTTTGTGAGCGCTGCAAATAAAGCGCGGTATGTACCCATAACATGAATGAGAAAGTGGAAAGGATAGAACCATGATTTATGCTCAACCAGGAACTGCAAAAGCGATTTTCAATTTCAAATCACATTACGATAATTTCATTGGGGGACAATGGGTTAAGCCGGTAGGTGGCGAATATTTTGACAATATCTCACCGGTTAATGGGCAAGTCTATTGTCAGGTCGCCCGTTCAGATAAAGGCGATATTGAACTAGCCCTAGATGCTGCGCACGAAGCGCGTACCACTTGGTCTAAAACCAGTGTGACAGAACGCGCCAATTTATTGCTTAAACTAGCCGACCGTATTGAACAGCATTTGGAAACCTTGGCTTACGTCGAAACTTGGGAAAATGGCAAGCCCATTCGTGAGACGCTCGCTGCTGATCTCCCTTTAGTCGTTGACCACTTCCGTTACTTTGCTGGTTGTATCCGAGCGCAAGAAGGATCCATCGGAGAGATTGACGACAAGACTACCGCTTATCACTTCCATGAGCCCATTGGCGTGGTAGGGCAAATTATTCCATGGAACTTCCCTATGTTGATGGCTGCGTGGAAATTAGCACCTGCACTTGCGGCTGGCTGCTGCGTGGTGATGAAACCTGCCGAGCAAACCCCCGTGTCTATTTTGATCTTGATGGAAACGATTCAAGATCTTCTACCACCAGGTGTGGTGAACGTTGTTAATGGTTTTGGTACTGAGGCTGGGCAAGCTCTGGCAACCAGCCGTCGAATTAATAAATTGGCCTTTACTGGTTCAACTTCCGTTGGCAACCATATCCTCAAATGTGCTGCAGACAGCCTCATCCCATCGACTGTTGAGCTAGGTGGTAAATCGCCAAATATTTACTTTGCCGATGTGTTTGAGCACGAAGATGCGTATTTGGAAAAATGCTTAGAAGGTACGTTGTTAGGTTTCTTCAACCAAGGAGAAGTGTGTACCTGTCCATCACGGGTATTGGTGCAAGAATCGGTCTACGAGAAATTTGTAGATAAGTTAGCAGAACGTGCCAAATTGATTCGCCAAGGTAACCCATTAGACACTGACGTTCAGGTTGGGGCTCAAGCATCTGAAGAGCAATATGAAAAAATTCTAAGCTATCTTGAAATTGGTCGTAATGAAGGGGCAAAAGTGATCTTCGGTGGTGATAAGGCTGAGCAAAGTGGCGAGATCAGCAATGGTTATTATGTGCAACCCACCATGTTGGCAGGTCACAATAAAATGCGCGTTTTCCAAGAGGAAATTTTTGGCCCTGTGATTGCGATTACCACTTTCAAAGATGAAGCTGAAGCACTCGCGATTGCGAATGATACCGAATATGGCCTCGGAGCTGGCGTTTGGACTCGTGATGCTAACCTTGCGTATCGCATGGGGCGTGGTATCGAAGCCGGACGTGTATGGATCAACTGTTACCATATGTATCCTGCGCATGCGGCGTTCGGCGGCTATAAGAAATCCGGTATCGGTCGTGAAACCCATAAGATGATGTTGGGGCACTATCAAAACACCAAAAACCTACTCATCAGCTACGATGTGAATCCACTCGGATTTTTCTAGCGTTCTAATGAGTTGAACCAAAGGGCGGCGCAATGCCACCTGCTGTTATTCCAACCGCTGACTTGATTTGGTCAGCGGTTTTTTTGCCTCAAAGTGTACCTTAATATCCATTTGTTCCTCATATTCACAAATACTTTTCCGCAGCACAGGATAATCGCTTGTGATGGCATGGATTACACTTAACACAATGAACACCACCATTGAAAAATGGCGGGTAATAGAACTTGGTATCTCAAAAAGGAACATGCAATGTCTTCTGCCTTTTATCAACAGATCCGTAATCAGCTTGAGGAAGTCAAAGCTGAAGGACTGTACAAATCAGAACGAATCATCACTTCTTCGCAACAAGCAGCGGTTCAAATCTCCACTGGAGAGGAAGTTTTAAACTTCTGTGCCAATAACTATCTTGGGCTGGCGAACCATCCTGCGCTGATTGAAGCGGCAAAAGAGGGGATGGATGAGCATGGTTTTGGTATGGCATCGGTTCGTTTTATTTGTGGTACACAAGACGCGCATAAAGCGCTGGAGAAAAAACTCTCAGCCTTCCTCGGTAAAGAAGATACTATTCTTTACACCTCATGTTTTGATGCCAACACGGGGTTGTTTGAAACTCTACTTGATCAAAACGATGCGATCATTTCTGATGCATTGAACCACGCGTCGATCATTGATGGGGTTCGTTTGTGTAAAGCACAACGTTACCGCTATGCCAACAACGATATGTCACAGTTGGAAGAACAATTGATTGCGGCCGATAAAGCGGGTGTACGTCATAAACTTATCGTGACAGACGGTGTGTTCTCAATGGATGGTGTGGTCGCTAACCTGCCTGCTATTTGTGACCTTGCAGATAAATACCATGCGTTAGTGATGGTGGATGATTCTCACGCCGTCGGTTTTATGGGCGCGAACGGTCGCGGTACTCACGAATATCATGATGTGATTGACCGCATCGATATCATTACCGGTACGCTGGGTAAAGCGATGGGCGGCGCTTCTGGCGGTTACACTGCTGGTAAAAAAGAGGTGATTGACTGGTTACGTCAACGCTCTCGCCCTTATTTGTTCTCTAACTCGGTAGCGCCAGCGATCGTGTCGGCATCGCTACGTGTACTCGATCTATTAAGTGAAAGTGATGACTTGCGTGCCCACCTATGGGACAACGCAGCGCATTTTCGCACTCGTATGACAGACGCAGGCTTTACGCTTGCGGGCGCTGACCACGCAATCATTCCAATCATGTTGGGTGATGCGAAAGTGGCGGCCGAATTTGCTGAACGCGCTTTAGCCAAAGGCATTTATGTTGTCGGGTTCTCATTCCCAGTGGTACCAAAAGGTCAGGCACGTATCCGTACCCAAATGTCTGCGGCACACAGCCGTGAGCAGTTGGATAAGGCGATTGATGCCTTTATTGAAGTGGGTAAAGAGATGGGCATTATTTAAGGCGTAATCACATGAAAATTAAAGCATTAGCCAAATTAAAACGTGAACAGGGTATCTGGATGACCGAAGTGGACAAGCCAGAACCAGGTCACAATGATTTGTTAATCAAAATTCGTAAAACCGCGATTTGTGGCACCGACGTGCATATCTACAACTGGGATGAATGGTCACAAAATACCATCCCTGTTCCTATGGTGGTTGGCCACGAATACGTAGGTGAAGTTGTTGCGGTGGGTTCTGATGTGCGTGGTTTCTCGGTTGGTGATCGCGTCTCTGGCGAAGGTCATATTACCTGTGGTCATTGCCGTAACTGTCGTGGTGGCCGTACTCACCTTTGTCGTAACACCGTTGGTGTGGGGGTAAACCGCACTGGCGCTTTTTCCGAATACCTAGTGATTCCAGCGTTTAACGCATTCAAAATTCCAGCGGGTATTTCTGATGATCTTGCCTCTATCTTTGACCCATTTGGTAATGCAGTGCACACCGCATTGTCGTTTGATCTCGTGGGTGAAGATGTCTTAATCACTGGTGCTGGCCCAATTGGTATCATGGCGGCCGCTGTCGCTAAACACGTTGGTGCTCGCCATGTTGTGATTACGGATGTGAACGAATATCGCCTAGAACTCGCTCGTAAAATGGGCGTGACTCGTGCGGTTAACGTTGCCAATGAGAAACTGGAAGATGTGATGAAAGAGCTAGGTATGA
This sequence comes from Vibrio tritonius, assembly GCF_001547935.1. NCBI lineage: Bacteria > Pseudomonadati > Pseudomonadota > Gammaproteobacteria > Vibrionales > Vibrionaceae > Vibrio > Vibrio tritonius. The sequence goes on along the minus strand of NZ_AP014636.1, from coordinate 1,470,573 downwards.
CCGAAGGCTTTGATGTTGGTCTTGAGATGTCTGGCGTACCAAGTGCATTCAGTTCAATGCTAACAACCATGAACCATGGTGGCCGTATTGCGCTATTGGGTATTCCACCATCAGATATGGCGATCGATTGGACTCAAGTGATTTTCAAAGGCTTGGTCATTAAAGGCATTTACGGTCGTGAAATGTTCGAAACGTGGTACAAGATGGCAAGCCTGATCCAATCTGGTTTGGATCTTACCCTAATCATTACGCACCACTTTAGTATCGATGATTTCCAACAAGGCTTTGACACCATGCGCAGCGGCGCATCGGGTAAAGTGATTCTTGATTGGCAATAAGTGGTTCAGTGCCATATTTACAAAACGAAAGCGCCCAATGGGCGCTTTTTGTTTGGCAAAAAACTAGATGTTCACCCGATAAAGCTCATTGATGGGCTTTTCGACGAAATAGTGCCAGATATGTTTGTATGCGGCATGTTGATTAGGGAAGGGAGCAAGTTCTAGGGCTTCTTGTAAACTGCACCATTTGTATTCGGTATGCTCGTCGTTAAGCGTGACATTTTGATTGGCTGGGCACAGCACGGCAAAGACGGGAATCAGTTCAATAAGGTTGGCACTATCAACGTAGAACTGCTCTAGAAACTGCGCGTTATATAAATGAGTTACTTGAATCTGAGTTTCTTCAGAAAACTCACGCACAATCGCATCAACCCCGGTTTCTCCCGCTTCGATTGAGCCTGCAACGTGACACCAAAAGCCACCTTTTACTCGTTTCATTAGCAGCAGTTTCATTTCACCATCAATTTGTGATAATGCCACGCCGGAAACAACGGTGGTATTCACTTTGATCATTGATCTTTTCCTTCACTTTTCGTCGTTCGTTTGTTCATGTAGTTGGCAAGCATCTTGGCAGGCAAGTGCTCACTCTCATTGAGTGCTTGATAAACACCTGCTTGATCTTCTGGGCTTAGGTGTAGCTCTAGTTTTTCTTTGGCCTGAATGTCATCAATCACAATTTTAAATCCGACAATCGCTTGAGGCTGCTTGGCATTCAGTTCATCCGACATTACTTCTGGATTACTCAGTAAGCTAGGCTAATATTGTCTGATAAATTGGTCTAACTCGTTTATAGATAATTAGTCGGGAAATATATTGTTCGAAGTCGATTCCTTTGGCTTGAAAACCGACCAAGCTATAGTGGATGCCAATAATGACTTTTGTTGGGCAATCCGTAAAGTGCTTATTTAGTAGTAATGTACTGATTATTTTGGGAAAACAGTGTTGCTAAAGGGATGTTTTTTAAATAACAAAAATGTCGGTTCTGTCACACATGTTAATTGTTTTTACTAGTTGCGTATAATTTGTGATTCTATACTATTCTTGAATAACCAAGGAAACCGTCGTGCTAATGCGAATGTGTAAGGGCTGAAAGGGGTCGTATGTTTTTTAACAAGAAAAGAAATGAGCAATCAATCTTAGAAGAACAAAATTTTGCTCTCAATGACATTCGCGAAAGTTTAGAGCAGGATATGCTCAGGTTTTCTTTGGATGTCAATGGTAAGATAACATCCGTTAACGCAAATGTGACTCAAGAACTGCAGTTAGCTGAGAGAGATGTTGTCGGTAGGAGCATTACGGATTTGGTGCCGCAAGATGCTCGCGATACAGAGCATTTCAAAAGAGCTGCTGACGCCATAAGAGAGCAAAAACACTGGAACGGTGCCTTTCAGATTTTAAAAGGGAATAACGAAGAAGGGTGGTTACGAGCAATCCTTCATCCAGTTAAGAGCAGCGATAATAAGTTAAAAAGTTTTATTATGTTGGCTTCCGAGCTAACTCGAACGATTGGGCGTTCTCGCGCTCAGCAAGATATGGTGGTAGCGATTAATCGCTCAATGGCGGTTATCGAATTCAATTTGGATGGCACCATCGTGACAGCTAATGACAACTTTTTGTCCGCTGTTGGATATCGCTTAAATGACATTGTTGGTAAGCACCATCGTATTTTTTGTGAAAGTGAAGAAGCTGAGTCAGCTGCGTACCGAGACTTCTGGAAAAAATTGGGTTCTGGTCAATTTGTTTCGGGACGTTTTAAGCGTGTAGATGCCCATGGACAGGAACTATGGCTAGAAGCTTCGTATAACCCGATTCATGATGATAGTGGCAAGTTGTATAAAGTGGTTAAATTTGCATCACTTATCACCGATCAAGTTGCTCAAGAGCAGTCGGCGAGAGATGCTGCAAATATGGCTCGCTCTATCTCTCAAGAGACGAGAAGCCAAACGGAGCATGGTGAGGAAATCATCGTCTCAACCGTGAAGCACATGGAAGAGCTTTCTGAACTGATGGATAGTGCAAAAGGTGCAATTGATGCGCTTAATGAGCACTCACAAAAAATCAGTGAATTAGTAAAAAGTATCAGTGGTATCGCTGATCAAACCAATCTGTTGGCTCTTAATGCGGCTATTGAAGCGGCTCGTGCCGGTGAGCAAGGACGTGGATTTGCTGTTGTTGCCGATGAAGTTCGTCAATTAGCGTCTCGAACTAATACGACAACAGAGCAGATCGTTGCTATGGTGTCGGAAAACCTCCAAAAAACACAGAGCGCGGTGGGGTTAATTTCTAAGTGTGAAGATCAAGCGAATGAAAGCCTCACACTCTCACGAGAAGCTGGGGACGTGATTAAGGATATTCAAAACGGCGCAGATCAAGTTGTTAGTATGATTAGTGACCTTAACAAAACGATGTAGGTAATGCTCTTGGATCTACCAAAGCGCCCAATGGGCGCTTTTTGTTTTTTATCACGTTAAATTTTGCAATAGACCATTGCCTATCGCTAGTGCTTATGATGTAGATTACTCATCTGCATTAGGGAATTGCATCGCGGTGTCTATTTCAGAATTGAGAGTTAATGCGACGGATCTAACAGTGAGTTTTTGACCTTTGCTATCGGTAATGCGGAAATCGTAAGGTCCAACACCAAAACCGTCATTCTTAACAAAATAGTTGTAAGGTTGGCGAGTGACTTCAGTGAAACTCTCTCCCGAGCCGCTAATACGATATTCTAATTTGGTAATGGGATATTTATGGTCACGAACTTGAATCCCCGTCCACCACTGACTTGACCCCTCTTTGAAATAGAGCTTCATATTTTTGTCATTAGGGTCTGCAATATAATGCCAAGAAATCGGAATAATACCGGTTTCAATTGCTGCAATTTGAGCAAATGCCTTTTGGTCTAAATCGATAGACCCTTTGGCGCACTCCGGACATTGATCATCAATTCGAACAATGACAGTTTGGTTCGTATCGGTATTGGTTACTTGAGCGAATCCGCCGCAAGCTTGAGAGTTGTTATAGTCTGTTTTGTTCATCGCTGCGGTGTAGATAGAAGAGTCAGGGACAGGAAAACTGCAATTACCACCGCCACCATAACCATAGAAGGTTCCTTTACCGGTATGGGTAGTTTCAGCAGCGTTAACACCTACGCTCAAAACCGCTAAGCCAACTGTGGTACATAACATGGATAATTTCATCATAACCTCTTACATGTGTTTGAGTGATATATGTGTCAATTACACATATTTATATAGTTTCATATGTAAGTGTGATAGTTATGGATGAAGGCAAGTCAAAAATCAGTATTGATTGTGTTAAGAGCATGCGCTTTGGGAAACGTATTCAAGAATTAAAGTAACGTTATACCCAAGTAACCTCAAGATGCGGTTTCAGCGAGAATGTATTCGCTCATAGGCAAGGCACCGATTTGAATACCTAGTTATTCTACGTAGAAAATCGGTAACGCAGCATAGGAGCGAATACAACTCGCCCTTTGGGAGCTCATCAACAAGCCCATTTCAGCGCCCAATGACGTTGAAAGGGAATGACCATTCCTTCCGTCATTGAGCTTGACCTGTGCTTGTTGATGAAGCTCTGAAGTCTGCATCTTGAGGTCATTTGGGTATAATGCGGTTGTTTTTATTTGGGTTCAATAATCTGTGGTTGATGCACTTGGTGAAACAGAACTACGTGATCGTAACTCTCTTTAATTGGGGAAGATTCTTTTATGGTGCCTAATAAATAACAGTGTTTTTTGGCTTGATGGTCTAAGGGGTAAAAAGAGGAGATTTTATTTGGAACGCTCAATGCCTCAATCGCATTGGGATCTGTGACAGTAAAATTGGCGGGTGTCAGGTCGATAGTTAAATAGTCCCCATGATGAGCAACCAATGCCACGGATTTACTCTTAATGTTGGAATCGTCTAAATGCTCACGTATTGATTTTAGTTTTATTGTACTTTGAGATTCTTGTGATCCATTTTTACGAATATGCAAATTATGAGTGAGGCATAATAACTGAGTTGCGTGATGTTTTAGATTACGTTCAATGGCTTGTGCCATTAATTGGTCTCGCATTGCATAATATTCCGAGGTGCCAAAATAGGTATTATAGATATGGTGATAATACGCGGCTTGCTCCGTTAGTTTCGGAGACATCTTATGCTCTGGTATGCGAATGCGGCTATCAAAGCCAAACATGGGAATATTATTGGCTAAACAGAATAGTAATATATTCGCGGTTTCTTGAGTTCGGAAAATTTTGGGAAATGCCAATAATAGTTCATCCACATGTTGTGAATCTAGCAGCGATGCGAATCCCAATTCATCGGCTTCAAACCCGACTGCAAACTGTTTTCCTTGCGTAAAATACTGCTTAATCAAGTCCAGTTTATATTGACCAAATTCCTTCACACCATGCAGAGCTTCCCCAATCAATAAGATGGGTTGCGTACTCTTGTGGCTGGGTGAGCGTGGATTTGGAATTTCGACGTTGTGTAATGACATACTAGCTCCATTTAGTCTGTCACTTTGTAACATATTTGCCGTTCAGATATTGTGCAATGCTCGCACTTTATTTAATTATCCGGCCAAATTCTTTGTCACATATTGGTAAATTTCTCAATACTGTTCTAGCTTAAAAAAGATCATGTCGTTCAGATCATCCGTTTATACATTCTGGTTAGGGATTTAACTCATGAAAAAATTATTTGCAGTGGTCGCACTTACAGCAGCATTACCTTTTTCTCATATGGCGATGGCCGATGAAGATATTGGTTGTGGTTTGGGTACCATGATATTTGACGGAAAAAGCGGTAAAGTGTTTAAAATTTTAGGCGCGACAACCAATAGCACCTCCGGTAACCAAACTTTTGGTATTACCTTCGGCACATTAGGTTGTGATGGTACCGGAACTATTGATTCTGCACAGAAACTCGCCATGTTTATTGATGGCAATATGGACAATTTGGCACGCGACATTGCCAAAGGTCAGGGGGAAACTCTCAATACCTTGTCTGAAGTATGGGGCATAAAAGACGAAGATAAAGCTAGTTTCAACACCATGGCAAAACAGAATTTTGCCGCGGTATTTAGTTCTGAAAATGTCACGTCTAATGAAGTTCTTAATAATCTGAATGTGATGATTGCGCAAGACACTCAACTATCTAGCTACGCAATTTAACTTGTTATTCTATTAAGTGCCTCAAGGAGAGGCACTTTCTATCTCAAAAAATGTGTTAATACTGCTCAATTCATAATAAAGCGCTCATACATTCCCGCTTAATTGGCTTTTCGAGGTGACACCACAGTATGTTAAGTCGTCGATGGACCGCGATTCTCGTTATACTGCTTTTTAGTGTGTCTGGGATGGCACAAGCGCAAAGCAATGCTCCAAGCGAAGTACCTGATTTTAATATCACAAGACTTAGCCAAGATCCCTATTGGCTAAAGTTAGGCCATTATTTGCCCGCACTGCGCTATCAATACAAAAGCACGATTGATTCCGACTCTTTTTTTCTCTCGCCAAACGGTAAGTTCGACCCCCAACAAGAATTGGTTGCTACCATTGCCGCGCTATATCAATCAGAGCCGAGTAAAAGACAAATCATGCGCTGCACTTTTCCTGCCCGTTTCACTTGGCTAGAGCAACAGCTTGGCCATGCTGCTCCTAAGTTACTGTGTGCGGAGCTGAACAAATGGCAACAAGCGATGGCGCCAGATCAACTGACGTTGGTTTTTCCGACCGCATTTATGAATAATCCATCGTCGATGTTTGGGCATACATTACTAAGAGTGGATGCTCTAAACCAAAACAAGAACAGTGAACTGGTTGCTTATGCGATAAATTTCGCAGCGCAGCCACAAACCGACGATAACGCGGCACTTTATGCGTTTAAGGGCATGGTTGGCTCATATCCGGGACGTTTTACCGTGATGCCGTATTACAAAAAAGTACGAGAATATAACGATATTGAATCTCGCGATATTTGGGAGTATCCATTGCGTTTTACCCATGGGGAAGTGCAGCGTGTCCTTTTGCATTTATGGGAGCTAGAGCAGGCCGAATTTGATTATTACTTTTTAGATGAAAATTGTTCTTACCAATTATTAGCCTTGTTACAGTTGGCCAACCAAGATTTGGATTTGGTTAGTCAATTCCCGTATGCCGCTACGCCCTCAGATACGGTAAAAGCGCTGGTGGACGCTAACTTAACCGCTCCACCTGCTTATCGCGCTGCATTTGGTACGCGGTTGTTACATGAATCAGATTCTGTTGACGAGCGAATTTACGCAGCGACACGTCGCCTAAAAGACGAGGGGATCTATCCGACTTCAGATGAGTTTTCACCTAGTGAACGAGCAGCGATTTTGGAATTTGCTTATGAATGGCTCAATTTCGAACTCTATGATGAAGGTTTAGCACGCAACATCACCGCTAAACAGCTCACTAAGATCCTTATTGCACGCAGCCAATTGGATGCCCCTTCTCCATTTTCCGATGTGCCCAAACCGCATACGTCCCCTGACCAAGGTCATGGTTCGGCGCGTTTGGGGTTGGCTCGCCAGATGAATCAGGATCGCCGCCATGTTACTGAGTTTGAATGGCGACCTTCTTACCATGATCTCTATGATGCGCAGCCGGGCTTTATTCCTGGCGCAAAAATTAGTTTTGGTGACCTCGGAGTGACCCTAGATGATAAGGGCGTGTCTCGACTAGACCACTGGTATATTGTTGATGCGATGGCGCTGGCGCCGAGTAACCGAGTTTTCGATAGTGTGGCATGGAATGTGAAATTCGGTTTTGATCGACCAGATATCAGTAATCGTCATCGTTTGTTTATTAACACTGGGGTCGGCAAGGCGTGGGGGCGAGCAGATGACCTACATATCTATGGACTGATAAGTGGTGAGATAAACCAAGGGCCACTTACAGACTATCAATGGGTGGCGGGTATTGGGACTCGAATGGGGATGCTTTACTCGCTCAGTGAAGGTCATCGAATCGGGCTAGAAGGTGATTGGCTACGGTTGTTAAGTGATGATGTTTTATCTCGTTCGAGTGTTAAAGCAACGTGGAATTGGAGTATCACAACCAATACTGCGCTGCGCAGTGAAATGGGTTATCGGCATTGGTATGGGGAGGAGATGATCGGAAAAATAACCGCGTATGTTTATTACTAAAAAAAGTGACTCATTCGAGAATTAGGGGAATGCTTCCGTGTACTAGTGTTAAAACGAGTGTTCTATCTCAAATATTAATTAGGCGTTTTTTTACCATAACGATCATGTATGTTGCATGAACGTAAGCCAATCACAGAGGTTGAACGAATGGTTTGCTAGGAACATTAAGCTATCACTGAGTTGCTCAAAAGTTCGTGATGGCAGTAAAGGAGATGACCCACTATGGACTGGAGTAACGATCTCTATAGCGAGTACACTGACCTAGGAAGTTACAAAAACGAGCTTAGCTTAATTGCACCTGATATTCCCGCATTATGTCAGTGGATCCAATCCCATCTCATCCATGCTTACTGGTTGGAAAGCTATCATTGTTATACCAGTTTAGCTACGGCCCACAGAGAAATGCAACTGCGCAGTGCACTTGATATTCTTAGTGTGTTATCCCAAAGACAATCGGCTGATCTGGTCAATAACCTCACACCAGATAAACGAGTTATTGTTGTGGGCCGTCATTTTGCCTTAATGTTATGTGCGTTAATTCGAATGCACGATACGCCAGCTCGGGTTCGTTGTGGGTATGCCGATTACCTCGTTCCTGATGTGTATGAAGACCATTGGATTTGTGAATACTGGCATGAACAACAGCAGCGATGGGTTGGTGTGGACGCCATGCTTGATGAAAGGCAGATGCATCGTTTAGCGATCACTTTTAACCCTTATGATCTCCCTTCAGACAGTTTTATTCCGGCTGGTAGAGCATGGAAGCACTGCATTGATGGATTGGTTCGTCCAGACCATTTTGGTAGCTTGCATTTTCATGGGCTTGTCTACATCAGAGGCAATATTATTCGTGATCTATTTGCTTTGAGTAGTGTGGAGTTGCTGCCTTGGGATGGAGGCTGGGGGATAATGGAGCAGTTTCAAAACCCGCTTAAAGATGACCGTGAAATACAGTTAATCACCCAACTGGCTACGTACAGTGAAAGTGGTGATGAGGCAAATGCTCGCGTGGTTACTCAACACAACCCAGATGTTGCGCTACCTCAAGATTGGACTTGGTTGCAAGCGCCAACTATTTCTCAACTTTTTGAAAAAACGAGCGTTCTATAATTAGAATATTCATAACTCTGACTCGCCATTTACACTGTTCTAAATCTCAAATGGTTAACTCGCAGACACATTAATTGATTTGGAGGTTTGTCAGTGAAACCATTACTCACAATCGCTATTTGCTCTACTAGCTTACTTGTAGGCTGTGCGAGCCAATCTAAGACACCACCACCGGTGCAAGACACGAACAGTGTTCAAGCACTAACGACTTGGGATGATGCGTACGGAGAGTGCATTCAACAAGCAAGGACGAGTCAGTATGCCTTCCCTAAAGACAACAAATGGTTTAACTCACTTGAGCCTGCCCAACAAAAAAATGTGGTTATCTATCTCTATCAAGACAAGATGTATGGATGCTCCGCGCAAGAAACTCAAACGCTAAAAAAAGCACTGATCAAAGATGGCAATGATACGCTTTTGAATTTTTTCACTAGCGTCAATGTGTTTGAAAAGCCAAACGAAAATCTAATAGCTGGGCTTGATGCGGATAAGGTTGCTCATTTTGCGCGTGAGGTACCAGTGTTTAATATTGCTCAGGCAGTAAAGCAGTTAAAGTTAAAATAACAAGCTGTACCATTAAACAGAGCCGTATGGCTCTGTTTTCTAACACTTAATAGGTGTTTTATCAATAATTAGTGTTCGTCGGATGATCAAATCATATGAATGCCGTATTCTAAGTCTGACGATTTTTATTATAAACATCGCCTATTTTGCTCCCACCTGAATTGCAGATAGGTTCGTGTGAGCCTGTTATCTGGCATCTCGACGTTTTTGGTTAGCGTGTGCTTCGCTATCATTTGATTTTTCCAAATGATGTAAGTTTGGTTGGCGTTTGCGAGTCCTTGAATGAGATTAACCGTTAAAATCCCTTTGCTGTTTGCCATAAGTGGTCTCATTGCTATTGTCGGCATTTACAGTGTTGGTATTAAGGGAAAACAGCTATTCAAAGAAAATATGCTTTATCGTGTCGAGCGAGAAGCTCAGCTTTTAATGGAATTGATTGAGCGTAACCTTTTTGAACGTTATCACGACACCACCACGTTCCCTCTGACGATACAGCATATGACCAGTACTCGAGATATTGGTGCGGCCGAAGAGGAAATAACCCGTAACCTCAATGCTCTTGTCGATAATTACAAAGTATATCGCCGTATTGTTTTGTTTGATACAAAAGGTCAATTATTGGCTGCGAATACGATGAATAGCCATGGAAAAAGGTTACAGCCATTACAAATAAGCGCGCAAGAAATTGCGGCTATGCCTTGGTTTAAAGCGGTATTAAGTGGTGAGGCTTTGGATAGGTCTGCTGCAGAAGCTGTTTATGTCACAGGCCCTTTGCACGATGTGTTAAGGCAAAAATCCCGTTATTACGATCTCTTATTTGCTAAGCCAATTACCTCTGCAAATGGTGAAATTCTTGGCGTATGGGTTAATTTAATGGATTTTTCCGCCATAGAAGACCTCATCTATCGCACTTATCAAATCCTCTCTGAAGATGGATTGCCGAGCACTGAAATTACCTTACTTGATGCGGAAGGTCGAGTGCTTGTCGATATGGATCCACTTTCGCAGAACCAATCGGATTATCAGAGGGACTTTGCTGTCCTCAGTACGTTAAATTTGGCAGATGAAGGGGTTGAAGGTGCTAAGTTGGCGGTGGCTGGTTTGACCGGAGCCAACCTTTCTATCAATTCTCGTAAGCATCTGGAGCAGGTGACGGGGTACGCTCATAATCAGGGGGTGATGGATTTCCCAGGGTTGGATTGGTCTGCCTTGATTCGTATTAATAGCTCTGAGGCATTTGCCAAAACCCAGCAATTACAATCTAACTCCCTAGTGATTTTGTTGGTGATACTGTTCGCGATATTGCTGACGGTCGCGTATCTCATTTTTCACCATTCACTGGCTCTTCGACAATTAATAACGGCGAGTCGTTTGATGGAGCAGGGGCAACGAAAATTACCTATTGATGGTACAGAACGAACCGACGAAATTGGTGATTTAAGCCGAGCTATGGCTGGAATCAACATGATACTGAGATCGCAAGACCAACAAATGTTGATTAACGACCAATTACAGCAAGTGATGCGTCTACAAAAGCGCGCAATGGACTCTACGACTTCGGGCATGGTGATTTGTGATGTCACGGAGCGACATCACCCAGTGGTGTTTGTTAACCGAGCGATGGAGATGCTTACTGGTTATGGTGCTGATGAGTTCCTTGGTCGTAGCATTGGTTTCTTGCATAGGGAAGATCCAAATCAAGAGGAGTTAGCTCAGATCAAACATGCGATCAGTACAGGCTCGTCCTGTACTGTGATTGTGCGTAACTACAAAAAAGACGGCTCACTGTTTTACAACCATTTGCGTCTCGACCCCGTCTTTAATGAAGAGCGCATCATTACCCATTACATTGGTGTTTCACATGATATGACGGAATTTAAACGCCAAGAAGACCAGCGAAAATGGGAGTTAGAACGAGAGGTTGAAGAGCGAACACTATCGAGTCGTGAAGCTGAAAACCGCTTACGTGCTGTGTTTGATACGGCAATTGATGGCATGGTGGTTGTCAGTGAAGCGGGGCAAGTGTTGGAAATTAATCGAGCGTTAGAGCTGATTTTTGGTCGCCAACGACATGAGATCATCGGAGAAAAACTGGATCTATTATTGCCGTCGATAGGACTAGATGAGAATGCTTTAACAGCGACAACGGAAATGACACTGTTTGACAAGAAAACTTTGGGTATTTTGCACCAGCTAACAGCACGACATCGGTCAGGACGACAATTCCCTGTTGAAGTCACATTTGGTGCGAGTTTTGATAACGGTGAGACGACGTATGTTGGTGTTATTCGTGATATCACCGAGCAAGAGTGTATCGCAGCTCGCGAAAGGCAATTACAACAGGAACTGTATGAAAGAGAAGTTATTTACCGTGCTGCATTTAGTAATGCAGCGATAGGGATTGCTCGGGTGACCTTAACCGGTGAGTTGATCGAGGTGAACAGTAAACTGTGTGCTAGCTTTGGCTACCAAGAATATGAATTATTAGGACAAAAGTTGCGCTTACTCTCCTATGAAGAAGATCTCGATGTGGTTAATGCTCATTTAGATAGATTGATGGCCGGTGAAGTGACGAACTTTAGCTTAGATAAACGGTATCTTCGAAAAGGTGGAGAACCGTTTTGGGCAACCTTGTCCGTATCCATGGTGAAAGACAGCAATGGCGATCCTTTGTATGCGATTGCCGTGTTAGAAGATATCACGGAACGTAAGGCCTTTGAAAAGCAGTTAAAAGATGCAAACGACGAGCGCTATACATTACTTAAAGGTCTTGAGCTCGCCTCTCAGGCTGGGGGGATTTGTAATTGGTCCTATAATTTTGCCAAAAACGAACTTATTTGGGATGAAAATATGTATCGTTTGTATGGTTTTGACTCGAGTAAAACCATCACAAACGACGATTGGCGTCATAGTGTTCATCCGGATGACCGAGCAGGCGCCGAAAAGGCGTTTCAATACACTTTGAGTCAAGGTGAGGGACTAACGTATAAATACGAATTTCGTATTATCAACAATCGCACCTTAAAAGAGCATTGGGTAAAAGCTGCAGCTTATGTGGTAACAGATGATGAAGGCAAACCTCAGCATGTGTATGGCCTAAATGTGGATGTGACTGAAGAGCATCGTATTCGTGGTGAATTAGAGAATGAAACCCGTTCAGCTAAACAGGCGAACGACGCCAAATCTCGTTTCTTGGCGACGATGAGTCATGAAATTCGCACGCCAATGAATGGGGTGATCGGCATGATTGATTTGTTGCAAAGCACGTTATTAGATGATGAGCAAAAACGTATGGTTCGCACCGTTCGGGATTCATCATTCTCATTGCTTGAAGTGATTAACGACGTATTGGATTTTTCTAAGATTGAATCAGGACAGATGGATCTGGATATGTCACCTACGTCTGTTTTGCGCATTATGGAAAAAAGCGTAGAAGCTCTGTGGGTAAGTGCTCTCAACAAGAATGTTGATATCTACATTGAGCACGATTTTCATCTGCCCGAACTGCTTGAACTTGACGCGGTACGTCTACGACAGATTTTGATGAATTTATTAGGTAATGCCATTAAGTTTTCAGGGGCATTACACAAGCGTGGCTGTATTGAAGTAAGTAGTCACTACGATGATGAGCAAGGTGAAGTATGGATTAACGTACAAGACAATGGCATTGGTATGACGGATAGCCAAATTGCTGGTTTGTTTAAGCCATTTACCCAAGCTGACTCTTCAACTACGCGTAAATATGGTGGTACAGGATTAGGTTTGACGATTTCTAAATCGTTTGCCGAAATGATGGGCGGACGAATTTTAGTGGAGAGTGAGCTTGATATTGGCAGTACGTTTAGTGTGGTGTTGCCTGTTCGAGAGCATGAAAAAAGTAAACCAGCGTATTCTTTCCCTGAGAAATCCGTTCTGATTGATTGTGATAACCCTGTATGGCAGCGTTTGTGTCAACGTATGACGGCATTGCTTGGTTTTGACATGGTGCTGTATGGGAACAATGGAGCAGACATCTTGATCACTGACCATGACAGAGCTGTGGATGGCTCTCTCGGTCATCGTTTGTGCATTTCTGCTAAGGAAGAGACGCAAACAAATAGTGATTATCATATTGAAAGTCAGCCACTTAAGCCTTCAGAATTGCAATTTGGTTTAGCCGTCTTATGTGGATTGGAAAGCCCAGATGTGGAATGGCGTGAAGAGCCAAAAGAGACTCAGCAGCTAATACCAATTAAGCATAGTCAGAATGTGCGGATTTTATGTGCTGAGGACCAGCCGACCAACCAATTGGTTCTTGCAAAACAACTAGAACAACTCGGTTTTTCTTATCAAATGGAAAGCAATGGCGAAGACGCTTTTAACGCCTTTATTCAAGGTGATTTTGCTTTGGTGTTAACCGATTGCCATATGCCGGTGATGGATGGTTATGAGCTTACTCGTTCAATTCGTGATTGGGAACATAAGCATAATAAAACGCCGATTCCTATTATTGCCGTAACTGCTAATGCCATGGCAGGGGAAGCAGAGCGTTGTTTGGCTCAAGGGATGGATGATTACATCAGCAAGCCTGTTGAATTGAAAGTTTTGCGTAAAGTGCTTAATCAGCAGGTCATGCGGTTAAATGAAGTAAAAGCTGATGATACATTATCTACAACGTTGTTTTCGTTGGAGGATGACCACGTAGCGAGTGACATCAAGGCTCCAGTGGTCGCATCAGTAGAGCATGATAGCTTAGCCATTCCGGTGGATTATACTGCGTTAACTCAGGTTATTGGCTCTGATGATCAGGAGCTGATTGACGCTATTTTATTGATGTTTTGGGATAATTTACTAATTGAGCGAGAACTGCTAGAGCAAGCGTTGGCCGACCAAAATCAAGAAAAAATTCGTCGCATTGCTCATGGTTGTAAAGGTGCAGCTGCTTCGAGTTGCGTAGCTGGTATGAGTCAATTATTTGCTTTTATCGAGAAGCAATCTGACTCTTTTCAAGAGATTGTTGGTTGGCTAAAACAACTTGATGAACAGATGTCACAACTTGAACTACATTTGAAGGGCAAAGGGGTTATACCTAAATGACCTCAAAATATTACGCCATGATAAACAACCAGTGTATTAGGAGAAGTGATGAAAGCTGATGCCAAATTAAGTGCATTTTTGTTTTATGACACACTGGATGTGCTCGATATTATTAAGCCGGTTGTAATGCCGTGTTTTCACTCTATCTATGAATTGAGTATGGAGCACGACATGCCACGCTTTTTTAGATTGATGAAGGACGCCCATTACAGCGCTGTTTTCGTCTTTGCGTGTGGGTCGCCAACTACAGCATTGAATTTTATTCGTGCTGTCGAAAACCAAGACGAAGAGTCCCCCTCTCTTTGGAAGAAGTACCCTAGTGAAGCAGTACTGATTTGTGACAAACACAAACGGGCATCGGCGTTTACAATGTGTCGCAATAATCTTTTTTACAGTTATGAGACGATGCGCCCGATTTACGATTTGGGTAAAGTTCAGTTGATGCTAAATCGAGTTAGTCAACATGCCATGACCCGTGCTGACCTTTATTATGCGGAGTTAGAAAGTCGTACGATGACCAATGAGATTGCGAAAAGCAATGAAGAACTCAATCGTCTATTGGAGAGTACCATCACTCATCGCAACGAAAGCGCTCTGCTGTTACAGAGTATATTAGACAGAGAACCTAATACGGAGACACTCGGTGACCAATATTGGGAAAACCTGTTTTCTGAGGTTATTGATGGCTTGACGGAAAAAGATAAGTCTAATTTAAATACTTTGTTGCCCCCCAACAATAACAAGGCACAACTGTCTCAATTGATGGCTTTTCAACAAAAAATGTTTGCCAGTTTTGAAAATAGTATCGAACGGGCAAAACCCAAGCTTCACGTTGATAAAATGAATTTGCCAGTGGTTATCGTAGCTGATGACCAACCGGTAATGCAGCGAATTATTCGTTCGATTTTAGAACCTAGAGGTTATCAAGTGGAATTGGCCAATCATGGGGTTGAAGTGCTGCTTAAATCCCAATCCACAGAGCCAGACCTTATTTTGCTCGATATTGATATGCCGGTCATGAATGGTTTTGAGACATTAACTCTCCTAAAAAGCACGCCTGCACTAGCCACCATTCCGGTGATTATGCTCACCAGCTTTTCAGACAAGGAAGTGTTTAGCAAGTCGATTAAATCTGGCGCGGTGGATTATATTGTCAAACCGACCAATGCGGAGATCTTAATCCGTAAGATAACACCATACATCGTCGCTGCCGAGTGATATTAACATGATATACCCAAGTAACCTCAAGATGCGGTTTCAGCGAGAATGTATTCGCTCATAGGCAAGGCACCGATTTGAATACCTAGTTATTCTACGTAGAAAATCGGTAACGCAGCATAGGAGCGAATACAACTCGCCCTTTGGGAGCTCATCAACAAGCCCATTTCAGCGCCCAATGACGTTGAAAGGGAATGACCATTCCTTCCGTCATTGAGCTTGACCTGTGCTTGTTGATGAAGCTCTGAAGTCTGCATCTTGAGGTCATTTGGGTATATACCCAAATGACCTCATAAGGGGCGCGGAGCGCCCCTATAGCGACTTTATCCATAAACTTACAAGGTTAATCCAAACCCAATCGGGTAGAGAGGATTGCTTGAATCGTGCGGTTTATCAGAATGTTGCGCCTTAACTGATTTCATTGAACTTGGTAATTCAAAAGGCAGTTTTCCTGAGACGGTATGTTTGCCTGTTATCGCATTCATTAACACCTGATCATTAGCACCAAAGTTCGCCAAAATTGCACTAGAGGAAGGTTGGATTTGACTTAAAATGGCAGGGCGATCAAGATAGATATTGACAACAGTAGGTAACTTTTTGCTTAGTGATTGAATCATCTTGTAATCAGGATTGCTACTATCGAAATTCAATGGTCCTTCGTGTTGGCGCACACCAAAGAAATAGTTTGGATGTGGATGAGTAAATGGCGCCTCTGCACGGACTAATGCTACATCAGCGGCTTCTGGTGTGGTTACAACGGTTAAACCGGCTGCTGTGGCGGCTTCGGGTTCAATATTGTAAAGATACACTTTGGTGCCAGAGGTTAAAGGTAGCAAATGATCATTTTTCAGTAGAACCAATGAGCGAGCTTGTGCCTCATCAGCAATCGCCTGATTTTGTGGTGCGCCTAAGCTTTTACTAGCGATACTCGCATCGACAAATGGGGCTTCAAATAAGCCAGTAGCAAATTTTTGCTCCATGATTTTAGTCACGGCATGGTCGATGTCATGTTGAGTCAGTAGACCATCTTTGACGCTTTGAATGATTGGCTGTGGATCGGCTACGCCACCAAATTGGTCGACGCCCGCTTTAACGGCTTTGGCAAAGCGTTGTTCGATGGAAAGCTCGCCCACTCCCCATGACATGCCAAGATCTTCAGGACGGCCCTCTTTTCCTTTTGGGGCTCCTTGTTGGCAAGAGTCATTACAATCTGCTGTGATTAGCCAGTCGCTCAGTACTACGCCTTTGAAGTGATATTGATCCCGCAATAGCTCAGAGAGTAAATAATGGCTAAAACCAGCACCCACTTGTTCAATCGGTTTGCCATCAACTTTCACCCCTTGCAAAATCGAGTAAGTAGGCATGATACTGGCAACATTTGCATCAAATGCGCCTTCAAACGGATAAATGTGCTCTTGCAGATTGTTATCTTCAAAGTCAGCAAAGCGGCCATAGGAGTTATGGCTATCCCAACCATCTTTGGCTGCGCCATATCCAACCCAGTGTTTCACCACTGTAATCACACTGCCCGCATTTAGACCGGTGCGGCCGTTTTGCATTCCTTCAACATACGCTTCTACCATATCGTGAATGACTTGAGGGTCTTCGCCAAAGGTGCCATTAATGCGCGCCCAACGAGGCTCTGAAGCTATATCGGCTTGAGGTGATAGGGCTTCAGTAATGCCAACTGCACGATACTCTTGACGTAAAATATCAGCGTATTGGCGGGTAAGTTCGGGGTCGTTAATTGCACCGAAGCCAGGTGATTCAGGCCATTGGGAGAATTTACCCGCCGCGGCACTATCAATATCATCGTGGGTTGAATAGTGGTATGCATTACGAGGGTCGGTACTGACGGTAACGGGAATGCCTAAACGGCTCTGTTCTGCTAGCGCTTGCAGTTTGTTGTTTTGCGTGGCAAAGCGGGCTGGATCATCGCCATCAAGACGAGTGATCATGGCATTCACATTGTCTTGCTGAATCATCTTGGTTAGCTGTGTGAAGTCATAGACTGGACCACGACCGAGTACACTTTCAGGTGAGGGCGCTGAGGCGTGCATCATTGCGCCTGCTTTTTCGGCTAACGTCATGCGTGCAACCAAATCTTTAGCTCTAACCTCAATAGATTGGCGCCAATCTTCATATGGATTGAGGATGCCGTCACGATTTAAATCTTTGAATTGCAGCTGATTGACGGTAAGGATAGGTGCGTTCTCATAGGTCAACTTGGGTTGCTGTGTAGCAGCCATAATACTCAAAGGTAATAGGGCAAGAGGCAGTGCCATTAGTGGTTTTATCATCGTAGGGTCTCTTTGTTATCGTTAATGGTGTAACCAATGGTTAGAACTCAAAATTTGGACATAAAAAAACCTGGGGGCGTTAAGAAAGCCTCCAGGTTTTGCCTGTCGAAACAGTAACAATCCAGTACGAACGAGTTTAAAGAGTTTAAGCGGACTAATATGCAACCGCGATCACGCTTCGCAATCAAAAAAAAGGCGAGCCCCATATTGTAGGCTTGCCTTCTATTATTAGTATTAGCTGTTCAGCAGAGAGGCATTATTATTATGCCTCTCTATTGCGCGGACCAATGACGTATTTATCAGTTGATGGTAATGGTTCTCGCGTTTTCTGATTGAGCTTCCATTTTAGGGATATTCACATGTAATTCACCATTGTTGAATTCTGCAAATATCTCTTTGTCATTAATATTGTCACCCAAAGAGAAACTGCGAACCATTTTCCCGTGATAACGTTCACGGTGAATCATTTGGTCACCTTCTTTTTTCTCTTGTTCTTTTTTGGTTTGGGCTTCAATAGTCAAGGTGCCGTTGTGGCAGGTGACTGTGACGTCTTCTTTGGCGACTCCGGGTAAGTCGGCAATGATTTCAAAAGCGTTTTCTTTTTCTATTACATCAACGCGTGGAGAAAAGAATTCGGCTTCGAAACGTGGTCGAATAGACGGAAACGCATTATTAAACAAACGATTGAAGTCTGACCAAGAATCACGTGGAATCAAGCTCATAATATACCTCCTGTTTGAGAATTAGTGCTTTCTAGTCACATTGTATGGGTTGGTGTTATATCCAACCCAATTTCTATATTAGGGTTCACTTATGTCTTTTCAAGAACAGAAAATAAAAATAAATTAACCAATTGATAACTAGTTGTAATAGCGTTGAATATTGTTCGAAAAATGGTGATGGAAGTTGCATATAGTTATTTTTATAGGGTTGGATTGTTACAAATTGATTTCAGTCAAAACGGCGTGTTTTTGGTGTGCTACTCTGCGCGCAGAAAAATAATTACTAGCCCTGATAAAGGAAAATAACAAATGAAAAAAGCATTATGTGGATTAGCAGTCCTTTCTGCCCTAGCATCAACTAACGTACTTGCTCACCAACAAGGTGATTTCTTTATGCGTGCGGGTATCGCATCAGTAATCCCTCTAGACGATAGTGATGACATCACAGGTACAACAAGTAAACTTGCTGTTAACACCAATACTCAACTTGGTTTAACGTTTGATTACATGCTAACTGATCATGTTGGTCTTTCTCTTTTAGCAGCAACACCGTTTTCACACGATATTTCTACTGACCTGCTAAATCGCGATATCGCAACGACTAAACAGTTGCCACCAACATTGATGGTTGAATACTACTTCAATGAACCTGCGGCAAAATGGCAGCCATACGCGGGTGTGGGTGTGAATTACACTAACTTTTATGACGCTCATTTTAACAATAATGGTCATACAGCAGGTCTATCAGACTTGGATCTAGACGATTCTTGGGGTCTAGCAGCGAATATCGGTGTTGATTATCAAGTGAACGACACATGGTTTGTGAACGCATCACTTTGGTACGCAGACATTGATACCACTGCGCACTACAAGCTTGGTAGCACGAAAGTATCAACTGACGTAGACATCAACCCTGTTGTCTTTATGGCGTCGGTTGGTTACACCTTCTAAGTCTTATTCAACGAATATGTTGAGCAATGTCGAAGCGTGCCTTTAGGGCACGCTTTTTTGTTGTGGGTGATAAATTCCAATAAATGCCAATTTTAAGTGACGCTGTAACAAAATGTGTGGTGTAAAGTGAAATTGTGAGTTAACAAGCAGAGTTATTGATTGGTTTTGTGATTGTTCGTGTGCGTCTTTACTATTGGAAAAAATAGGAGATTCATATGGTTGAACAGGTAAAAATGGCGCCGTCAGGCCCATTGTTTTCAGAGTTAGTACAAGGATATTGGCGTTTAGATGACTGGAATATGTCGGTTCAAGAACGAACTCGTTTTTTAGAACAACATATTGATCTGGGTATTACGACAGTCGACCTGGCCGACATTTATGGGTTGTACCACTGTGAAGCCAATTTTGGTCAAGCGCTGGCGTTAAAACCAGAGCTTCGCCAGCAAATTCAGATTGTCACCAAATGCGATATTATCGTGCCATGCGATGCCTTTCCGACCAGCAAAATTAAGCATTATGATACGGGAGCGGCTCATATCACCGCTTCGGTCGAACGTTCTCTTGCTAGCCTTGGTGTAGAACAGATCGATGCGCTTTTAATCCATCGTCCAGATCTGCTTTTGGATGCTGATGAAGTGGCGCAATGTTTTGAACGCTTGCAGCAGAGTGGCAAAGTGGCTCATTTTGGTGTGTCTAATTTCACACCAAGCCAATTTGAGTTACTCCAATCACGCATGCCAAATGGTCTTATCACCAATCAAGTCGAAATTAACCCGCTTAACTTTGCTGTGGCAGACGATGGCACATTGGATCAGTTGCAGCGTTTACGCGTTCGTCCAATGGCATGGTCATGTTTGGCTGGTGGGCACCTTTTTAAAGCCACAGATAAGAGAACAGCCCGATTACTCACTGAACTTGATGCTTTGGTAGAAGAAACTGGGGCAGCTAATCGTGAACAGGTAATTTACGCTTGGGTACGTCGTTTCCCATCGAAACCTCTGCCAATTATTGGTTCAGGTAATCTTGAACGAGTGAAAAATGTGGTAGATGGGCTTTCATTAGAGCTGACTCGTGAGCAGTGGTATCGTGTTTGGCGTGCATCTACGGGGCAAGATGTGGCTTAACCAGTGCTTAGATACGCGCGAAAGATAGACAACAAAGAGTAATAAAAAAGGCGAGCTAGGCTCGCCTTTGCTTTTCTTGATAAGGTTAATTAGCCGCCAATCACAATCTGGCCTAACACATACCCCATACAGCAACCGCCAATCACGGCGATTAAACCGATGGACATGAAGGAGTGGTTAAAGTACCACTTACCAATTTTGGTGGTGCCCGTGATATCAAAGTTCACCGTAGCGATATCTGATGGGTAGTTAGGAATAAAGAAGTAACCGTACAACGCTGGCATCAAACCAACCACTAGCGCTGGTGATAAACCTAGGCCTAAACCTACCGGTAGCATCATACGAGCGACCACGGCTTGAGAGTTCACCACAACCGATACAATAAAGAGTGCCAGTGCGAAGGTCCAAGGGTAGGCGGTCACCATCTCAATAATACCTTCGCGGAAAGAAGGCATTGCGTATTGGAAATACGTATCCGACATCCAAGCGATACCGTAGATAGAAATCGCAGCCACCATCCCCGATTTAAACACAACACCGTTTGGTACGTTTTTCGGATCAGTTTTGGTAATCAGCAAAATCAAACCACCAAAACAGAGCATCATCATCTGGATGATCACCGTCATTGAAATTGGTTTGCTCGCAATATCAATGGTACGCACGCTAGGGAACATGGCGATAAAGACAATGGTTAACAGAGAAAGAATGAACAGCAATACAGCATTGCGTGCTGAAGATGGCAGTTTTTCATTCAGTGTTGTTGCGGTTGTGCTTTCAATACGAGCTTTGAATTCAGGATCTTTCAAGCGTGCTTGATATTCTGGATCGTCGTCCAACTCTTTCCCACGGCGCATGCTGTACAAAGCCATTAAGAGAACGCCAAACAGTGTCGCTGGAATCGTAACCATCAAAATGGAAAGAAGAGTAATGTTATGATTGATTTCAGAGACTTGAGCTAAATAGTAAACCACAGCCGCAGAGATTGGTGAGGCGGTGATCCCCACTTGAGAAGCAACAGAAGCCGCAGCCATAGGACGTTCTGGGCGGATGTTGTTTTTCAGAGCGACGTCACCAATGATGGGCATGATGGAGTAAACCGCATGGCCTGTACCGAGCATCATGGTCATGGCGTAGGTAACAAAGGGGGCAATTAAGGTAACGCGTTTAGGGTTTTTACGCAGTAGACGTTCTGCGATTTGTAACATGTACTTTAGACCACCAGCGGCTTCCAAAATGGATGCACAGGTGACAACAGATAAGATGATTAGCATCACCGTAATCGGTGGATTAGAAGGTGGCATCTTGAAGATAAAGACTTCAATTGCCAGACCAACACCGGACACGACACCTAGTCCGATACCACCATAACGGGAACCTGTATACAACATCAGCAAAAGGAAAAAAAATTCCAAATACAACATAAGCATTGCTCTCTAGGGTAGGAGTTAAATGAAAAATCTGAGACCATTTTGCGATGTTGATAACAAAAAATATGAAGTACTGTTCACACAAAATAATGTATAAAAAAGTATTTTCAGCGTTTATGAATGACTTCACGTTATTGTTTTGATTAGTGAATTAATTCGATCTATTTTGTTGTGAATTTGTTTATTTCTTCGTTGTTTAGGGTAAAAAATAGCCAACCTATTTGGTTGGCTATTACGTGCTTTGGTATTCCAATACTCATCTAGTTCATGAATAGAAAAACATTCATTAGTCGTAGATGGTTGGAATCGGTTGACGCTTATGCTCTGTCGCCGTAAAAATGGCCACGATTCGTGCGCTGACTTCGGCTGGTACTGGTTTACCTTCTAAGAAATCATCGATTTGGTCGTAAGTTAAGTTAAGAGCGTCTTCGTCGGCTTTTTGTGGGGCGAGTTCTTCAAGATCCGCAGTCGGTGTTTTGTGTACCAATAACTCTGGTGCACCAAGGGTTGCAGCAACTTGGCGTACTTGACGTTTGCTCAAGCCAAACAAAGGGGCAAGGTCACATGCGCCATCACCGTATTTGGTATAAAAGCCAGTGATGTTTTCTGCAGAATGGTCAGTACCTAGCACTAGGCCACCTACGTAACCTGCGATTTCATATTGTGCCACCATACGCGCTCGCGCTTTTACATTGCCTTTTACGAAATCAACTTTTGATTCATCTTTTGGTAGCAGGCCTGTATCGCCTAATGCGTCATGTGTTGCAGCATGAATGCCGTCTACACCTGCTTTCACATTTACGGAAACAGAGTGAGTTGGTTTGATAAAAGAGAGTGCCAGTTGTGCTTCATCTTCGTCTTTTTGTTCACCATAAGGTAGACGAACGGCAATAAACTGATAAGCGTCAGTTTTGTGTTCTTCATTCAGTGATTCTACTGCCAGTTGAGCTAGACGGCCGCATGTGGTTGAGTCAACACCGCCACTAATACCTAGCACCAATGATTTACAGCCTGACTCTTGTAATTTGCGTTTTATAAAGCCAATACGGCGTTCAATTTCGAATTTTGGGTCGATGCTCGCCAGTACATGCATCTGTTCGCGAATAATTTGTTCCATTACGGTTCCTTTTCCTGCAAGCAATACAAAACTATCGTAGTATCATACCTTAATCAGTAAATTAGAAAAACGAGAAGATAGATTTCTCATCGAATAGAGGAAAATATGCAGAAAATTGCTGTTTTTGGTAGCGCTTTTAACCCACCAACACTGGGGCATAAAAGTGTCATTGATTCATTAGGACACTTTGATCGCATTTTGTTGGTGCCCAGTATCTCCCATGCTTGGGGGAAAAATATGCTGGATTATCAAGAACGCTGCCAACTTCTGCAGGCTTTTATTCAAGACATTCAGTGGGGTAAGTTGGAGATCTCAAACATTGAGTCATCACTCATGCAGCCCAAAGAGGGCGTAACCACCTACGCTGTACTTGATGCATTGCAAGCCCAAAATCCAGATGCAGAGCTGACTTTTGTAATGGGTCCTGACAATCTGTTTAGTTTTGGCAAATTCTATCGTGCGCAAGAAATATTAGAACGCTGGTCTGTAATGGCATGTCCGCAGCGTTTGGCGATACGCAGCACAGATATTCGCAACAAACTGAGCCAGCATCAATCGATCACTGGGCTAACCACTCCTTCTGTGGAAGCGATGCTGCTACAGAACAAATTCTATTAAGTCGTTTTGGCCAAAATAGCACGAGGGAGAGTGCTCCCTCGTTACGAGCATAAAGGCGAACATGCCTTTGAATGGAATTACTGCAGTAAACTTGAGTAGATTTGCTGACCTTGTGTCGTTAGTGAATAGACCCGCCCCTCTTCTTTGACCACTAATCCACTATTCACTAATTGACGTAAATGAAAGTTGAACTTGGTGTGATCTTCTATCCCAACAACGCGACACAAATCCATAAATTTGAGTTTACGGTGTACTTTAAGTTGTTTGACAACGGAACGACGAATGGGGTTGGATAACGCACTGAAAATCAGGTCATGTTCACTTTCGTCAATAGCGGCTTTGGGCGCATGTTCAGCGTGAACACGTTTTAACGTAACGGACAGTGCCGCTAGATTGAAAGGCTTGGTCAAAAACTCATCGGCGCCTTTTTTCATCGCATCTACGGCAATATTCACTGTGGCGAAAGCGGTGGTAATTATAATCCCGATATTGGGCTGCAATCGACGTAAGGTCGTTAGCGCATCAATGCCGGTCATCCCACCCATGACGACATCAAAAAGAGCTAAATCAAAATGCTGATTCGCCGCGCTATCTAGTGCGTCTTCAGCATTATCACACGCGGTGACGTCAAAACCTTCTATAGTGAGTGCTTCTATCAACACTTCGCGCAATTGAGGATCGTCCTCCGCGAGGAGTAGTTGTAAATTCATTGAGTATTCCTTGGTAGTTTTACTTCGACTGTTAACCCTTGATCTTGGTTATAAAGACGAAGTTCACCGTTGTGTTGCAAAATGATTTGTTTGCACAAAGCCAATCCCATTCCCGTACCTTCCCCTTTGGTTTTCGTTGTAAAGAAGGGTTGTGTTGCTTTTTTCAGCACCTGTTCAGGCATACCGCCGCCGTGATCAGAAAAGGTGATAATGGCAAACAATTTGTCCTGATATCCACGAATATGCAGAACTTTTTCGCTGCTACTTGCATCAACAGCATTACTGATGATGTTACTAAACACCTCTTCAAGTAATCCTGCATCGCCGGAAATTTGGAGTTTGTTATCTATCGCTATATCTAGATTAAACGTTTCGAGGCGAAATTGATTTAAAGAAAGGGCTGATGCCACAATTTCATGCAACTCGAGTGGTACGCGTTTAATCTGTTTGTGATGCGCATAGTTTAAAACTTCTTGACTGATTTCGGAAGCACGAGTCAAACCGTATCGTATTCTGTCGATCTGTTTTTTGCATTTATCGTCGTGCGAAAGCTGCATTTCAAGCAAATCACAACTCATCATAGCACTGCTTATCGGCGTTTTTATTTCGTGGGCGACGGCCGAAGTTAACTCACCTAATTCGATTAATTTCGCTTCTTGTTGAGAGAGTTGAATTGTCGATTGCAATTGATTGTCGCGTTCTTCATCAAACACGCGCAGCGCATACCATAGCGCAAGCAGCATGCCATAGGCGCACAGCAGACGTAAGGTTTGGAACCAAATACTCATGCCAGAATCGATAAAGCCAACACTGAAACCGTAACTAATGAGTGAGATACCCAACCATTGGAACGGTTGAGCACTACCAAAGCCCTCACCCTCAATGCGTTTTGCGTAGGTGTAAACAGTTGCTCCGGCTAACACACTCGACCCCATGCCAAAGATCCAGCGAATTTGATTCAGGGTTTGATTGATAAAGGCTGCATAGTCCATCTGCGTATAGCGATATAACAAGCCTAAAGAGAAGGTGGCTAAGACGATGATCATGGTTAGACGGATGAAGACGATTCGTTTCCAATTGGTGTGATCCATCATCCTCCAGGCAAAAGTGCCTAAGGTAAGAAACGATCCCCATACTTTTAGCGCACGAAATGTGTCAACCCCTTTGGATGATACGAGTTCATGCTCATAAAGTACGAGGTAGAAATCAGACCAAACATGAAATCCCTGAAGTAAACCGAAAACGGCAAACATAGGCAGGTAACGCGCGATGGTGATGCGGCTATTTTTTAAGTTGCGAAAAAAGATTGCAAAAAAGATAGCGAAAAACGCCAAGCCAAAAATGAGGTAAAACTTGAATAGTATCAGCATGTCCATGGCGCGAGTTTAATCGAGCCGTTGCTCACTATCAATGGGTGCTAATAAACAAATTCAGTAAGTTAGATTTCACCCTGCGGTTAAATCACGCTATGTCAGGGTAACTTTTTGTTTAGTAGACGATTAGCTCGTCGATTTCCGCCAGTTTGGCAATAACACCGTCAATGAAAAAACACAAATTTTCTCGGTCACACTCAAACATGTCACCACCTAGATTTTTTAAGTAGAGGCGGCGAAAAACGGATTCTTCGTCATCAAAACCGATCACAGAGTGTTCGTTGTCTTGCCAAGTGGAGGATGTAATAACTAAAGAGTAGCCATTACCGAGATGGATTTCTAAACCTGCATATTTGTTGAATTTGTCTTCTGCGGGCAGTAGACGAAAGGAGGAGTGACTAAAAAAACGGCATGTATCATTACCAATGTGTTTCAAAATAGAATCAATGGTACCGATAGTAAATTTAGTATGAATATTCATAAGATACCCAAGTGTTGTTGCAGGACTTAGAAATACGATGGGTTAGCGTAATGTTTTCTAACCTTTTGTTGAGCATAGGTGCACTCATATGCATTTACTTGGTCAATCCCAAGGAATGCGATGCTACATACAGTTTTAGTGAAACTTGATGCAAATATCACGTTTTTGGGACTTGTTTACTCCTCTCTAATGACTTTCTCCTCTATTTATTGTGAGCTAACCGCAATTAAATTCGCATAAAAGAGAGGAACGGCTTGTCTATATCCGACGGATGACTGTAACACAAGCACAATATCGATAAGCATCACTCTTTCAACTGCTCGTTTTTAGAGCAGTTCTCTCTTTTATTAGTACGCAAATTTCGTTAGTTTATGGGCACTCAATGAGGAATACAGAGCAAGAATGGAATTTAACAAACATGACATCTAAAAAAATAACAACCGCAATTCGTCGTACTTTTATTGGTGCTGCGCTTATCGCCTCTGCTGCAACTAGCGTTTCAGCCTCTGCGGAATCAAATACTGTTGATCAAATCCTTAAGTCAGGTGAACTAAGATTGTGCTTCGAAGCAGGGTATATCCCCTTTGAAATGACCGCTAAAAATGGGCAATACGTTGGTTTTGATATCGATGTTGCAAAGCACTTAGCTCGTTCATTAGGCGTTAAATTTGTTCCAGTGAATACGGCATGGGATGGGATTGTGCCTGCGTTGAAAACCAATAAATGTGACTTTATTGCTGGCATGACAGTGACACCAGAGCGTAACTTAAGCGTATTGTTTGCCGACGACTATTTGAAAATGGGGCAAACTATTCTTATCTCGCCAAAACTTAAAGATAAAATCCACTCTTACCGAGATTTGAACAATAAGAACTACACAGTAGCCACTCAAATGGGAACCAGCAGTGCAATTGGTGCAGAAAAGTACCTATTTAATGCTCGTGTCGACCTTTACGACACTTCGGCTGATGCGGTTCTTCAGGTGATGAATGGTAAAGCGGACGCGTTTGTGTACGACTTACCTTATAACGCGATGTACGCTGCGCAACATAAAGACCAAGTGATTCACCTTGATAAGCCATTCACTTTTGAACCGATGGGCTGGGCAATTCGCCGTGGCGATCATGACTTTTTGAATCTGCTTAACAACTATATGAAACAGATTCGTGGTGATGGTACTTACGACCGTATTTATGCAAAATGGTTTAAATCAGATAAATGGCTTTCTAAAGTCCAGTAATCTACCTAAATGACCTTATAACAAAGCCGGACCGTGTCCGGCTTTATTGTAGGTTAGTCTTTTCGAATTACACGTTTAACCCTGATTTTACCTTATTCATAACGGCTAATGAGTACCGCGGCATTTACACCACCGAAGCCAAATCCATTACACAATGCGTGAGATACTGGCTGATGGCGAGCTTGTAATGGTACTAAATCTAAGTCTTGCATCGATTCATCTACATGTTCAAGGTTTTGCGTCGCAGGTATCACGCCATGAATAACCGCCATGGCAGTGAAGATACTTTCCACACCACCAGCCGCACCGAGTAAATGACCCGTTGCGGATTTGGTCGCAGAAATAGGAACCTTGGGTAAATGCGCGCCAAACACATTGCGTAGGCTGGCGATTTCCGCGTTGTCACCCACTGGGGTTGAAGTGGCATGAGCATTCACGTAATCGATATCTTCAATAGTCAAATCTGCGGAGCGAAGTGCACGGCGAATAGCATGTGCAGCACCTGAACCATCTTCAGGTCCAGCGGTAATATGATGTGCATCGCTACTGGTGCCATAGCCACTGATGATGGCTAACGGTTTTGCACCGCGTTTAAGTGCATGTTCGAGAGTTTCAATCACTAATACACCAGAGCCTTCCCCCATGACAAAACCGTTGCGGTCTTGATCAAATGGACGAGAAGCGGTTTGAGGTTCTGTGTTGGTTGATAACGCTTTTAACGCGTTAAAACTGGCTAGTGATAAAGGGTCGATACAGGCTTCAGCACCTCCGACGACGGCCACTTCTGCTTCGCCATTGCGAATCATGCGCATGCCATCACCAATCGCTTGAACACCGGCTGCGCAGGCGGTCACCGGGCAACCAATGGGGCCTTTAAACCCGTATTTAATGGAGATGTTTCCTGCCGCCAAATTGGCTAGAAAGGCGGGAACCGTAAAAGGAGACAATTTTTTGTAGCCACGGGATTTCATGGTTTCTTGCGCTTGGGTGATCGTGCGAAAACCACCAATCCCCGAACCGATAATTGTTGCGGTTGCTTCTTGGTCTGCAACATCTTGCGGAAACCAATTAGCTTGAGTTAGCGCTTGTTGTGCAGCCGCAAGCGCAAACATGGTGAAACGGTCTAATTTCTTCTGTTCTTTTTTTTCAATATAGTTATCAACGTCAAATCCACCGATGGAGTCTTGATCTATGGTGGGTACTTGTCCTGCGACGGTGACTGGAAGGTCTTCAGTGGGGAAATGATTGATACTAACAATGCCTGATTTTGAAGCGATAAGTCGTTCCCAAACGACATCAAGCTGACAGCCAAGTGGACTAATGATGCCCATGCCTGTTATTACGATTGGTGAGTTCATTATGCTCTCCGTATTGAACATGTTATTGTTAGTTCGAAACGTATCATTCGCCATAATATGATCAAGATAATATATTAGGCTCAAATGACCTTATGATGCAGAATTCGGTTTCTTGTTAACGAGTTCAGGTTAAGTCCAATAACGGAAGAAAGGGGATTTTAATTCAACGTTATTGGTATGTAATGGAGGAAACTATGCCATACGACAAAAGCCACAAGGAAAAGTCTCGTAATAAGATAGTGCAATCGGCCAAAGACTTATTTTCCCGTTATGGATTTAAGAAAATATCGATTGGTGAAGTAATGAAGCAGGCGAGTTTAACTCATGGTGCATTTTATGCGCACTTTAAATCAAAAGAAGCACTTTATGAGGCTTGTTTTTCTGAATTACTTGCAGACAGTCGTCAAGCTAGATTGGTCAAAAGCCCACTAAGCATAAATAAGCTAAAGGCCCTTGTGACCAATTATTGGGGGCTTAATCAGTCGACGACAGAAAGGTTGGGACCGGAAGTTGTGCTATTTAACGAATCGGGTACGGATAACGAACAAGTGCGAATTTTATTTCAGCGTTCCTATGAGAATGTAAAAATGATGCTAGAAAAACGCATTTGGGCGCTCGGCCGAATTCGTAAAGTTGAATTAACGCCCGATACCGTAAGTGACAAAGCACGGGCCATTATGGCAGCACTTGTCGGTGCGGTGACCATTGCTAAAATGATCACCGATGAACAAGAGCAGCAGCGTCTATTAGAAAACGCTCAATCGGAAATATTGACCATGCTTTAGCACGGAGCTGCTTTTTCGTTTTTGCAGGTTATTTACTTGATGAGGCAGCGGAACGAACGGGCTTACGATTGGCGAACCAGCGAGAGCCAAATACGTTAAAGATCAATCCGATAGCAATAATAATAACGCCAATCACTTGATGTAGTGATAAGTGCTCATCAAGTAGGATCATCGCACTTAACAAACCGAACACGGGCACCAGCAAAGAGAGCGGTGCAACCAAAGAGGTTTCATAACGGCTAAGTAGGTAACTCCACCCACCATAGCCGACAATAGTGGCAAGGTAGGATAGGTAGGCTAGGGCCAAAATATTGTGCCATTTTATCTGTACTAATGATTGCACAATCAAGTCGCTGCCTTCAAAGACCATTGAGGAAATAGCAAAAGCACAAGTAGGCACAAGTGCGCTCCAAACCACAAGTGACATGGTAGGCACAGTGTGTTTAGCCATAATCACTTTATTGGTGATATTACCAAATGCCCAAGCGCTGGCAGCACCAATGACCAGCACTAATGTAAACCAAGAAAGGCTTGCTGCGGTTTGTGTCTGAGCGGTTGCTAACATATAGATCCCAAGTGCTGCAATGGCGATGGAGATTAAATTATGAACTTTGATCTTTTCTTTAAGCAGCAAGGCACCAAGAAATACGGTAATAAATGCTTGTACTTGCAATATTAATGATGCTAAACCAGCAGCCATTCCGAGTTTTAATGCCCAGAATAGCAAGGCAAATTGCCCAAAGTTGATGGTGAGCCCGTAAAGAAGTAGCCATTTAAAAGGTAATTTAGGGCGTTTAATAAATAAGATGGCCGGAAAAGCAACAAAAGCAAAGCGTAATCCGGCGAGAAGGAGCGGTGGCATTCCTTGCAACCCAACTTTGATCACCACAAAGTTGACTCCCCAGACGATGACAATGGCCAAAGCCAATAGTTTATCGCGAAAAGACATACTGAATCCTTAGTATACCCATCTAACGAACTGCTTTCTTACCCGAACAAAGGGCTAGGATCGAAGATAAGATGGGTGGAATTTGAGCAAAAGAGGGATTCAGATTGCCTTAAAACAAAGAGGCTGACAAGCAGTAAAGCGATTTATAAGTACCAACAGCTAAATACGCGAAAATAGAGAAAAAGCAAAAATTAGAGCCCTAAACAGTAAAACGCCCAACTTATCAAGAGTGTTGAGCGTATCTTGGTATTCTAGATTAACAATGAACAATACCACTACCTAATTGGAGAATAATTAGTATGCAGTAGTGTTCAATCTAGAGGTCGTTTTTTTGCGATGATGTAATGGTAATAGCTCTCATAAGAGAACTCACCAGTTTGAGGGCTTTGAACACATTGTACATCCATAAAGCCATTACTTTCTAACAGCCTCGTTGCTTTTTCTAAATCATAACAAGTGAAGTGTGATTCATAGAGTTTCATCATGCCATTATCATCAACTACCATGCTACGGTTGACTAGACAGTCTCGTTCTTTTGAAAAGAAACGCTTTGTAACTCTCACATGTGAACTTTTAGAAAAACAAGATGGTGTTTCTCGGCCAGAAACATTGATAGACTCAGATACCAGAGAATTAAAAAAATGAGGATGCATGACCTCAAGAACAAGATAACCATCACCTTTTATATGTTTAGAAGTCGAAGAAATAAAAGAATCAGCATCTTCAATTTCATTCAGTAATCCGAACAAAACCAATGCTGCATCATATTTTTTTTGGGATATCAATTCTTGGATCTTACAACAATGAAATTGACTATCTCTGATATTATTTTTAGCAAATTCGATTACCGAAGGTGACATGTCAACACCGTCACACGAGTATCCAGAGTAATTAAAATCGTCACAATAGAAACCTGGGCCACAGCCAATGTCGAGCAAATTACGTCCGATGTTTAGTTCGCTAAAAACTTTACTAATGAACTCGACTTCTCTTTTAATAAAAGATCTAGCTCTAGATGCACCAAAACTATTTTGATCTAGATGCTCAATAAGCATTAATTTGCTAAATTCTTCATCATCGTATTTAAACAATAGAGAATCATCAATTTCTTCACTAAAAAGTTTACTTATTATTTTTTTCATAACCAAAATGAGGCGGCACTAGCCACCTCCACTCCTAATATCTATACAATAGATTAGATTACATTGCGAATTACGTTGTTCATGATTTTACCCTTTTATTTCATTGATTTAGCTAACTTGTGTTAGCACAAAAAAGGTTACTCATGAATATCAACACGGTCAATAATGTTATCTAACACGGACGCTTATTGTCCTGGTGTGGGACGCAAGTAGTCCATCAAGATATACATTTAATTTTCACTCCAAATTGTATTACTATCGTTGAAATATATTATTAGACCGATATCCCATACTTAATGAATAATAAGTTTTATTATCTTTCCTTTGCCTATTTACTATCCTCAACTGCCTTATCGAGTTTTCTGTTAGTACAACAGCATATAACTATTAATATTTTATCTAGCCCAGAACTAGTTGGGATCCTGCTGGCGGTGAATTTTCTACCAAAAGTTATATTCATTCCGATTGGTGGTTATATAGCTGATAGGTATAGTAAACGTGCTTTACTATCTGGGACTACTTTTGCTAGGGTGATTTTACTCTTAGGAGCAAGTTATTTTTCATATATTGATAGTTTAACTATTAATCAACTGTATATAATCTCATTTATCTTTGGAATACTTGATGCTGTTTTTATCCCAACAGCAAACTCGTGCTTACCTTATTTTGTTAATCACGAAAGCTTGCATAAAGCCAATTCTATTTTTTCAGCATGTAATCAACTAGGAGTGATCATTGGTCCATTACTTATATCAATTCTAATTGATAAATATTCTTTAACTTATGCTCTCATTGCTACTGTTATTATTTTGATTATTTGTTCTTTTACCTCTTTACTGTTACTGATTGATTCGGTACCCAGTAATAAAATTGTTGAGAATCCAGTAAAAGGTATTTTATCTGGATTTTCTTTAATAAATAAATTAAACCTTGTTCAAGATTTAGGTTTTTTAGCGGCTACGAGTTTCTTTTTTACTGGGGTCCTTATTGTTTTAACTCCCCTTTTAGCTGCAATTAACTTCGGTAGTAGTGCTAAATATATAGGTTCTCTGAATGCTATTTATGGTGTAGGTGTTATTGCTTTCTCATTATTTACTCAGTTGGTAAAGATTTCATCAAAAGTTAGTTTATTTACTGCAGCAATTATGTTGTCTATTTTAATAATAATCTTATCTAGAACTACAAGTTATATTTTTTCTTCGATGATTTATTTCTTGTTTGGATTTATTGTTTCTTGGATTAATGTGTCAATTTTAACGAACTTACAACAAAGATCCCCGAAAGAGCAAATAGGTAAAACCATTGCTTTGGCAGTTTTTGCAAGCCAAGTTTGTCTACCATTTTCTTTTGGGTTGATTAGTTTATTGATAGAGATGAATTTTACTGCTCCAGATATAACTTTCAGTTATGGTATAGGATTTGTGTTAGTTAGCATGGGCATTGCCTACATTAGACATTCATTCAATATTAAGGCTTTGAGAGAATGATCTGTTAATCAATTAGATATAGAATAGTGCGACCTCTTCTTTCGATGGATAGTCAGTCTAGATTCAAGTAGGAACCAGCACGCCAAATAGCGATTTAACTAGATGGTGAAAGTAAATGAAAGCATACTGTATGAGCATTGATATGAAACATGATATATATCCATTTGTAGCGGATGAAATCAAACGGCTATTGAAAACAAAATCCATTAGCTACAAGCACCTTAGCGATTACTTAGGTGTTTCAGAGAAGACAATCACCCGCTCATTGAATAATCATCAAGAATTAAGCCTTGAGCGCCTGTCATCTATTTGTAGTTTACTAAATATACAGCTATCAGATCTTCTTTCTACTGCCGAAAAGAATATGGCAAAGATACATTATTATAATGAAAAACAAGATATAGCTATGTCTGAAAACCCTGAAATGTATCATTTGCTGCATGGCGTGTTTGCTGAACAAAATATCGAACGCTTGGCAGAAATGCGTGGAAAAACAGTAGCGGAGATGTATCTCGCCCTTAGGGATTTGGAAAAACTAGACCTTATTAGTATCGGTACCAACAATACTTGTACATTACGTGTACCTAAATACACTGTATTTCGCCATAATTCGCGTTACGCAAAAAAATTAAACATGCAACCATGAGTGGGCTACTCGAGTCTTGTTGTCAGCCAGTAACAGGAGAGAGGGCTACGTTGAAATTTATTAGCGTTGAGCTAACTGAAGATGAATATTCTACATTTCAACAGGACATTGGTGATTATTTATTACGTCTTATAAGAGACCAACATAAAAAAATCGACGAGCCTCGGTCGAGTTACACAATCGGTATTATGGCTAATCCTGGTAAATACTATCCAGAAGGTTATGGGATATAGCCACCTTCATTAAGATGAACTGATGTGTTGAGGTTTATAGCCAATACGTAAGCCTCCCCAGTGGTCACCATTCACATAAATGGGTACAGACAAGTCGTGCATCACTTCTCCTGTATCGCGTTTATAAGTCTGCAAAAGCATGATATGGGTGTGGCTGCCGCAGCGTTGTCCTACTCGGTCGCCAAAAATACGTTTGGTTCTATTGCCTACCATGTCTAATTCAGGATTACCCGTTAGAGGCTGGCAAAACTGATTATTGTGCGTTGGTACATATCCCTTGTCGTCAGTGGCAATTGCATAGATGATGTCATTATGCTGCTTCAATATCGGTTCTTGTAATGTGGGTAAAACGGAATCGCAATATGGATCAAATTGGGTGTGATATTTGATTGGGTTAGTGTCCGCTATACGTTCGTGTTTGCGGTCAAACAGGGCGGAGCGGGTAATTTTCCCTGCCTGGATATCTTGTTCAAACTGTTGTCCAATTTGTTTGGCAAGTTGTGAAGCCCACTGATAAAACGGCCAATGAACGCTTTGATGGTAATGCTCAACGAGTACCGCGTTGCTGTGTTCTGCCATTAACATCAAATGTTCAGCTTCTTTTTGCAGTGTTTCCAACTGTGAGTCAGTTAAGGCCAGTTCCGATTTCACCTCGTTAATGGAATTTGCGATGGTGTGCAAGCCGTCTTGATTGCTCTCAACCCCTTGGCTAATCGATGACACCTGATGTTCGACTTGCTGAGATTGATGAGTAATGTTTTTAAGTTGAGTCGCTACCGCTTCAATGTTTTCGGTACCTTTGGCTACTTTGCTTGATAACGCCTCAATATTTTTGGTGACCTCGCCAGTTTCGGTGAGAATTTGTCCAACGATTTGACTCACTTCCCCGGTGCTCTGCGAAGTACGTTCGGCGAGCGCGCGTACTTCATCCGCGACCACTGCAAATCCTCGCCCTAAATCTCCCGCTCGAGCTGCTTCAATAGCGGCATTGAGTGCTAGCAGGTTTGTTTGCGATGCGATGTCTTCAATCACTTGAGCAACGTTTTTGATGCGATCTATCGTAAGCGCACCACAAACCCCACATTCTAAACAGGCTTTGCCCACTCTATGATCACATCTCCAATCCAAAGGAGATGTGACATGAATAAACGACGCACCGACCAAGAATGGCTTTCGCTGATTGAGCAATGCCAAGCCAGTTCGCTCACACAACAAGCTTTTTGCCAAAAACACGACATTAGCGTATCGACGTTTTACGCTAAGCGGCAGCAGTTGAGTGTTAACCCATCCCCAACTCAGAGTGGCTTCGTTAAGGCCGAAATTATTGAAAAAACCACCTGTCGCAAGGTGACCCAGACGTGGGTAGCCAACATGACTTTGATGGTAAATAACGTCGAATTGAGTATTCCTCAAGGCACGCCACCACACTATCTTGCAGAGTTGATTGGAGCCTTGTCATGAAACGCATGATGACCGCGCCAGTGGTGTATTTATACCGTGAGTTTGTCGATTTCAGAAAATCTATCAATGGTCTGGCGCTGTTGATTGAATCTGAAACCGACCTCGAATTGGGCTCAGGGGCTTTGTTCCTCTTCACCAATAAACAACGCGATAAAATCAAAGTTCTGTATTGGGACCAAACGGGTTATGCGCTCTGGTATAAACGCCTCGAAAAAGCCAAGTTTAAGTGGCCAACACAAGAGAAAAACACGGTGTTTACCTTAACGCAATTTGACCTCGACAGGCTGCTTTCTGGCTTCACAATAATCGGCCATAAACCGGTAAAAATCGACAGTTTTACAATGGGTTAATGGCAAAAAAAGTCAGATAAACCAAGCCTTTTTTATCGGTATAAAGTACAATAACCACCATGAAAAAGACGACCCCCGACATCAATCCAGACAGCCAAAACATCGCGGAACTTCAAGCGATGGTGAAGGCGTTGATGTCTGAGCAAGCCGCTTGGCAGCAAAAAGAATCGCAGTGGCAACAAGAGCGCCAATCCTTAATTGAGCAGTTCAAACTGGCACTTGACCGTCAGTTCGCCAAACGCTCTGAAGCGTTAAAACCGTATAACGAAGCTCAGGGCGACTTCTTTAATGAAGTGGAATGCGAAGCGGAGAACGTCGAGGAAGAAGTGGTGACCACGACGACCACAACAAAGCGCCGTGGTAAACGCAAGTCATTACCGAAAGACTTACCTCGCGAAACCGTGGTGCTTGACCTGGATGAGCACGATAAAAATTGTCCTTGCTGCCAGCATTCTCTGCATCAAATCGGGGAAGACCGTAGCGAGAAACTGGAGTTCACGCCTGCAGTCCTCAAAGTTATCGAATACGTTCGTCCTAAATACGCGTGCCGTCATTGTGAGCAACACAGTGAGACTAACCCAGTTCACCAACAGCCAGCACCCGAGAGCATTATCCCGAAAAGCTTCGCCACAGAAAGCTTGCTGGCCAATATCATCTTGGGTAAATACCAGTACGCATTGCCGCTTTATCGACAAGAAACCTTGTTCACGCAATCGGGTATCGATTTATCAAGAACCACTATGGCTCGCTGGGTTATCCAAGTCAGTGAGAAGTTCCAACCCTTGTACCAAGCCTTAAAAACGCACTTACTTGAGCAAGTGGTGGTTCATGCCGATGAAACCCCGTTGAATGTTCTTCAAGAAGAGAAGCGCAGTTACATGTGGCTTTACTGCTCAGGAGCTGACTCTCCGCAAGCTGGTTTACCGGATATGAAAAACATCGTCTTGTACGACTATCAAAACAGTCGCGCGAGAGCGTGCCCAATGGACTTCTTGGGAGATTACTCGGGTTACCTGCAAACTGATGGTTATGCGGCGTACGATGGTCTCACTCAAGTGACGAATGTTGGTTGCTTCGCTCATGCTCGCCGTAAGTTCATGGAGGCAAAAAAGATTCAGGGAAAAGGCAAGACTGGGAAAGTGGATATCGCGCTAGCAAAAATCCAAAAACTCTATGCGCTTGAAGCTCGCTTAAAACAGTCGTCAGCTGAAGAGCGTTGGTCAGAAAGACAAACACACGCCAAACCAATATTGGACGACCTGTATCAATGGCTCACGACACAGAAAGTGTTCGAATCCAGCCCACTGGGTAAAGCGATTAAATACACCTTGGGTCAATGGCCAAAGTTGGTGCGTTATGTGGATGATGGGCACTTATCCATCGACAACAATCGAGCAGAACGTGCGATAAAATCAATGGTCATTGGCCGAAAAAATTCTTATGACCTTTTTCAAGTTTTTCGACAAAACCTCTCTCTCCTCTGTGAGACGAGGCATATTCTCAGAGTTGGAATTGCCTGAAAGTGAATCAACAAATACTTGGGTTATACATACTCTTATTCGGGGATCTTTAGCCCCAACATGGTTTTCGTAATGAGCTTGCCTCTTTCTGGCTGCTAGTATCTAACCTAATGGTCGACTTAAATTCTTGACGAGGATTACTCACCTTGAGCTTCTTCACTTCCAAGCAAATTTTAAACTCTCTGATTTTGAGTAGTTACCGCGATATCCCACATGAATCCAAGTAACTCTCTAGCAACAGCCGTAATAGCCACCTGCGATTTTTTGCCTTTTGCTACCAAGCTTCTATAACGGAAACATAAACGTTGTTGTGCTTTCCAAGAAATATCCTTAGCTTCTTGGCAGACGCTATCTGGGCGGTAGGTGACTAACCAGTTACCTACTTTTGCATTGGTTCTATAGCTCCATGCTGCTTCATATAACAAGCGCCTAAGTTCTACGTTGCCAGCCTTAGTTATTCCGGCTTTTCTGACGGTAGCTCCACTTGAATACTCACCAGGAATCAACCCCAGAAACGCCATGATTTGCTTGGGATTACTAAATCGAGAGAAATCTCCCAGTTCAGCAACAACTGAAATTGCAATAGTCCGACCGACGCCTTTCAAAGCTTGTAATTGGTTAACAAGATTATTAAGCGACCAATCTGGAAGTAATCGATCAATCTCTTGGTCAAGCTGTGTGATTCTATTTTCTATTTGTTCAAGGCTTTGTCGATAGTGCTCGTACGCAATTTGTTGGGATGGAAGCGGGAATGACTGATTTGCCAGCCATACTCGGTGGCGAACAGTCCACATCTTTTTCTCGTATATTTTTCCTGCTCTCAGAAGAATACTCTGAATTCGTTGCTTGGCTACTTTGGTATCCTTTTTTGCACAACTTCTCGCCCTAACAAGATCGCGCATTGCTTCATGCGTAATATCGGGAACCCAAATATCCACCAACTCTCCTGCTCTCAACAGCCTTGCTAATGCAACCGCATCTCGGTGATCATTTTTTATCTTGTTGGTTGATAGCTTGGGAATTCTAGAAGGAGCGACAACGATGCAATCGATATTCATACTTAACAATAATCGATATAGACCGTAGCCAGTTGGCCCTGCTTCATAGCAAACAAGAATCGGTTCGTGGAGTTTTATGAGCTTCTTCATCAAACGAATGACAGAATCTTTAGCTGACGATATATTGCCATAAAAACGTACTTCACCCTGTCTCTCGGGGCTTGCTATTGCAACAGCAATTGTATCTTTGTGAACATCCAGCCCAATATAAGCAGAATAGTTAACTGGTTTCATATTGACGACCTCCAAAAACGCACCATAGGTGAGTCTTAGTATATAAGGTCATACCATCTGGCTCTTCGCCAACACATCAAAAGGTGCTGATGCTAGCGCATTACTCTATAGCATCATCGAGACGGCTAAAGCCAATGGGCTCATTCTCTACGATTACATGGTCAAGTGCATGAAAGAGCTGGCGAAAGCAGAGCCCGACATTGACTCACTTCTTCCGTGGAACTTCTCACATTAAAACGCCCCGTGTGTTCATGGGGCGCTTACGATCTATCTGCGCGTCTAAGTTATTTATTTGCGCTACGGAAGTGGTTGTTAGAGTTGATATGTCGCGCATGTCTTGCACTGCTGATTCCAGTTCGGCCATACCAAGCGTACTGATTTTTTGCATCTCTTGGGCGGAGTTCAGAGCTGTGATTGCTGATTCGGATGTAATGCCTAACGTCGAGGTAATATTGTTGGAAGAGTGCGAGATGTTCTCAATCGCAGTTAATTGATTTGCTGCTTTTATTTTTAGCTGGTCAACAGAAAATGAGGTTTCAGCTGCACTTACGGCGTTGCGGCTCATCTCTTCTGCGATTAAAGGGGCGATAATGCTATCGGGGTTCACCGCTTCTGCGGTATTGATTTGCTCCCCCTTTCTTAGGGTGAGTGGGCTTACTATGAGTGTTAACGCCACTAATGCGGCATGTTGCCAGCCAAAGAGCGTTAGTGCAAATCCAGTTGCAATCAGCCACAGAACAATAAAAGCACCCCAAGTGCGAATAAACATAAGCGACTACTCTCGTCCATTTGTTATCTTAATGTTAAATGTAGTCAAATGAAAAAGGTGATGAATGATCTTAGCTACCTTTTGACTAAAGTAGCATGGTAAGGCGCAACATATTGCCAACAACATAATAAACAACAAAGGAGGCTTACGCCTCCTTTATTAGTCATCTTTAAACATTAATCGTTGATACGGTTAACCGATCATGCGTTGGTCGGCAACCATGTCGTTAAGCACCACGGTTTGCGCACGTTTAAAGAAGTTAAAGTCAGTTGCGGTTGCACTGGTGTAGGCACCCATAACTCGAGTGACGATTAGGTCGCCGTTTTCAAGTTTTGGTAGCATGATATGCTCTGCAACGACGTCAATACTGTCGCAAGTTGGTCCTGCTAATACGCTAGGGAAGCGTTCACCTTGTTTAATCGCCATGATTGGGTAATCACCATGGTCGAACATCAAACCGCTAAATGAGCCATAAACACCATCGTCAAGGTAGTACCAAGTTTCACCGTCACGTTCTGCTTGCCCCATCACTGATGCAACACTCATTACTGCCGGAGCAACGATAAAACGTCCAGGTTCAGCAAGTACTTGAATCGTTTCAGGCAACGTTGCGAGAGCGGCATTAATTGGGCGGCAAAATTCCTTAATAGGAGTCACTTTGCTGCAGTAACTTACTGGGAAACCACCACCGATATCTAATGTACTCAATGCAGGTAAACCGAGTTCAATCGCTTCTTCCATCACTGCACGACAAGCATGAATCGCTTCTACGTACTTATTAGGGTTGGTTGTTTGTGAGCCTACGTGAAATGACAGGCCTTTGATACGAATCCCTAGTTCTTGCGCACGGGTCATCATTTTGATGGCACTTTCAGAAGAACAACCAAATTTTTTCGATAGATCAGCAAAGGCTTCTGCATTGCGAAAGCTTAAGCGGATCAGCACTTCTGCTTCATCGCGATATGCAATGAATTTTTCTAGTTCATTCATGTTATCGACAACAAAAACTTGGCAGCCGTACGCAAGTGCATCACGGATATCAATGTCACGTTTAATTGGGTGAGTATGGATAGTGTTTTCTGCCGGAACGCCTTGGCTGGCAACCAAATCCACTTCACCTGATGTGGCTAAATCAAAGCTTGCACCTTCATCTAGCAGAGCACGAACGACTGCTGGGTGTGGCAGTGGTTTAAGCGCGAAATGCAAAGTGACATCTGGGAGTGCTGCTTTCAGCGCGCGGTATTGAGAGCGAACAGTATCACAATCTAACAGTAATAAAGGTGCGCCATATTGAGCAACTGAAGTTTCGATTAGGTGAGTTTCTTCTGCAGAAAGAGCAGAGAATGAGGAAAAATCCAATACCGAATGAGCCATGGCGGCCTCCTATACAAATAGCGTGCTTTCCCACTGCGATTGTGGGTGTGGAAAAGCGGAGCGAAAATAAAAGCGTTGTATAAACAAACGCCGTCAAAGTCACTCTTGGATAGTTGCTCTATCGCCTTGCCACAAAACAGCTTGTGATGTACTCGGATTGGCTATCATCAAGAAGCAGCGTGATATTAGGACCAGAAGAAAAAATGCGCAATAAAAAATCTATCCCTTTTATATGATTGTTTGATGCACTTCAAAATTATCTTGACTAAATATCGCATTTGTAACTATAAATGTTTGAAATTAAATGGTTTATATATTTTGCTAATTTGCAGATGTTTTTTATAAAAATGACCTCAAGATGCAAACTTCAGAGCTTCATCAACGAGCACAGGTCAAGCTTAATGATGGAAGGATTGGTCATTCCCTTTCAACGTCATTGGGCGCAGAAATCGGCTTGTTGATGAGCTCCCAAAGGGCGAGTTGTATTCGCTGAAACCGTATCTTGAGGTTACTTGGGTATAAAGGGGGGTGGTAATTTATTGCGTTGAAATGACAGTAAATTGTGCGGGTTTTGACGTCAATTATTCGATAGTTCATACACTGACAGCCTAAATGAGTGGTAGAAGCGCTGTGCTTCGAATACCGTTAGGAACAAGAATGACGAATCAAAAAAGGTTTAACCCGATAAAAACGATATGTTGCGCTTTACTGTTCATTGCCCCCCTGAGCGCGAATAGTCTATCTTGGCAACAGTACCTAGAGCAGCAAAAAGATGAAGCGAAAATTAATCTTGAAATGAAGATTGAGCAATGCAATAAAAACCGTGGATATCTCAACAAGATTGAAGATGATTGGTTCATTTCGCTGACAAAAGAGCAGAAATACGCTGCGGCATCGTATTTGGAATATATGGCGACTAGCACCTGTTATGGTGAAGAGCTAAAAGAGTACAATTCAGCGTTAGTTGCTTATTCTGCTTATGACAAAACAGGCACAGAACTGAAGCAGTGGATTGATTTTATTCGCTTTAAGCCCCAGCAAAAGCTTGGCAAAGCCTTAGATACACTGGATACAAGGCCGTTAACAAAATGGTTTAGTAAACAGCCGATCGTGCTGCCGTTCGATAAGCAAGAATTTCTCAAACAATACGCAGAATTCCAGTGATAGGGGCAATGTCATCATCGCTTGTTTTTTCTTTCCCTGTAAGGTCTGTTTTTAACTGACCATGTTTTTTTATAAACAGTGGGAAAAGATCAATAAAGTCCCATTTTTGCTCAATCGATTAGAGACTTAGCTGATAGCAACGGATATTCTATACGGCAAATTGATTTTAAAACGAGGTTCTTGCTGTTGATAGCACCCCTTGAGGTGTTTCAGTTAAGAGCGATGAGCGAGATCCTTGTTTGCATTGCCCAAGAGAAATGACGCTACTATGACACACATACTTCATCACTATCAGGCTGCCGATGTGCAGCAGGTGAGTCGCTTAATTGCTACTCATGGCCGAGTATTGACGGCTATTCGCTTTCATCAGGTCAACTTTAGCCAACAAAGTTTGGCTGGAATGACTTTTCAGCAGTGTGAATTTGTCGAATGTTCTTTCATCGAAGCTGATTTGAGCGGTGTGCATTTTAGTGAATGTGTTTTTGTCTCGACGCCGACTCCGTGTGATTTTTCTAAGTCAAACCTAAGTGGTGCTCTATTCCAGCAGTGTGACTTAAGCCATGCGGTGTGGCGAGATGTTGAGGCGGTTGGCCTGCGCCTAGAGTCTTGTCAGCTATCTCATATGGTGCTCTCTAACGCCGTATTTGCAGGTACTGCGACAGCTCAAAGCCAATTAACATTGCGTCAATGTGATTGCCAAGGTATGGAGTTAAGCCACCTTATGATCGATGGTGTCAACCTAACCGATTGCCAGCTGCGTGATATTAAAGTCAATCAAGTGGTGATGTCGCACTGTAATTTCTCAGGGTCACTGGTTAATGCATGCGAAGCCGTGGATTGGGATCTGTCATACTCTGACTTGCGTGAAGCGGATGTGCTGCACCTGAATCAAGCTACCACTCAATTGGTTGGTGCTTATGTGAATGAGTATCAAGCCAGAACTTTGAATTTAACTAGCGTGGTGCGCATTGCCTAACCATAACGCCCAATGATGTCGGTGATTAAAGGGTACGAGCCAATTTCTAAGCGCAAGTAATAACGAGTCAGAGCAAGTAACAAGGGCAAGCATGAGCTTGCCCTTGTCCATTTGGGAGGGAGTCGATTTATACCTTGAAATTGGCAATTTGTTGCTGCAGTTGCTGCTGCAAATTCGCAATCGAGCGGGTAATTTGTACGGTTTCAGAGACTTGGCTGGCGGTGTTCGATGAGAGATCGTTAATGTGATTAACGTTCTGCGATAGATTATGCGCTTCCTGCTCTTGAGCGGTGACCGCATTGGCCGTCTGCACATTCATCGATGCGATGTGCGAAATTTCTCTCACCACCATATCGAGCGCTTCTAGCGCTTGCGTGGTCGTCTCTGCGGTACTTTGACCTTTTTCTTGTGAGGCATTCATGACGCTCACTGCTTCATCGGCGCTTTGTTGCAGCTTCTGAATGCGCTCTTGGATCACCTGAGTGCTTTGTTGAGTTCGATTCGCCAAATTACGTACTTCATCCGCTACGACCGCAAAGCCGCGCCCTTGTTCACCTGCTCGGGCTGCTTCAATTGCTGCGTTGAGTGCCAGTAAGTTGGTTTGTTCTGCAATGCCACTGATATCGGTCAATACAGTACCGATGTTGACGACATCACTTTTCACAAAATCTATCACCTCAGTGCCGTGTTTAACCAATTCAACCAAATGATTAACCTCTTTGGTCGCACTCATCACACTCGCTAAGGTGCGCTGTGTGTTGCCTTCAATGCTTTTCACCAATTCGGCTGCACTACGGGCGCTTTGGGCGGCATCTGTTGCGTTGGCAAGCACGCCATCAATGGTATTCACCATTTGACCTGTTGCACTGTTTTGCTGCTTGATTAAATTACTGGCTTGTTCGGAAGTGCGACTGAAGGTACTAATTTCGCCACTCACTTGGTCGATAGATTGCCGAGTCTGTTTGACTAGCGACTGAATTTTGCCGATGAAACGGTTAAAGGTATTACTCAATTCGCCCAATTCGTCATTCGATTCGATCTCGATTCGTTTGGTTAAATCACCATCACCGTCGGCGATGTCTTGCAGGCTGGATTGGACGCGAGCAATCGGTTTAAGCACAGAGCGTGTGAGCCAAATTGAACAGGCCACTGCGATAGAGACAACGATGATGATGGTAAGCATAATCGTTTGTTGTAGGGTCGATTTCACGTTATCGATAATCGATTTATGGCTGTCGACGGTTTCGTCGGCCATCGATTCTACTTTCACCATATCATCAATTAATGCATTAGAGGCTTGAACGTAGGTATGATTGGATTTTTGATAGTTATCAAACGCGGAAAGCAGTTGTTCAAGAGCGGTTTGATGCTCTTGGCTTAGTGCCAAATACACTTCTTTATAGCTCTTGTTGCCCCATTTCCCACCCACATTACGGTCAAACGTAGGAGTGGCAAACATCTCGTTGGCTGCATCCATC
Source organism: Vibrio tritonius (assembly GCF_001547935.1). NCBI lineage: Bacteria > Pseudomonadati > Pseudomonadota > Gammaproteobacteria > Vibrionales > Vibrionaceae > Vibrio > Vibrio tritonius. The sequence goes on along the minus strand of NZ_AP014636.1, from coordinate 1,426,038 downwards.
TGGAATTGGTTCGCTTCTTTAATGTCGGCACGTCCTTGCTCAATATCCCCTGAATCTAGCAATGATTCGAGATGATATAGTTTCCACAGTAAGCCGATATTTGACTCCATCCCACCATCGGCTGCCGCCCAGCGTGGAGCGATTTCATCGGCCCAGCTGTATTTTTCGTTGGGATTGGATTCTAAGTATTCCACCGCTTGGTCCCCGACTTCTTCCAACTCTTTGCCAAATTCAACAATCTGGTTAGATTTTTGATGGAAGTTCTCTTTGGCTTGAGCGAAGTTACGATAAGTCTTAATCAGATTGTCGCGAGATTGCTGATAGCGAGAATAAAAGGCTTTAAGGGTGTCAATTTGCTGTTGAGGGATTAAAGCAGCACTGAACATTTCATTTAAGGCCAAGTCTGCGTTGCTAATATGCTCTTGTAACTCGCCATCGATTTCAGTGAAAGAGGCACCTTCAGTAAGTTTGTTCAACGCCAGCATCTGACCCTGGATTTCAATGGTAGTTTCCATCGCACCATCTGCCGTTGACCACGCCGGACCAATAATATAGTCGAGTTCCGCTTGCAGCGAATTAATCCCTTTTAAGGCGTTAAAGATGATTGCCCCCATGAGCAGTGTTAACACGGCAAAACTTGCCAATATTTTGGTCTTAATTTTCATGTGTTCCCTCAAACCTGTTCGCAACATGGCACAACAATGATGTGACTATTGACTTAAGTCTTTATTGAATTGGTCAATAGAAAAAATATAGATGGGAAATACCGATGTGTAAGTTTATTTGTGCTTCAGACGTGATGTTATCCGGCGTATAAAACAGGGGGGAATAATTGCTGTAGTGGCAACAAGATACGTATCCGTACTGGTTGACATTGGTCATCAGAAGAATACACTTCGTATATGTTATGTATATAAAGCGTATATTATGGGTATTGTAAAAATTTCAGATCAACTGCATGAAGAAATTCGTACAGCAAGCGCCGTCATGTTGCGTTCGATAAATTCTCAAGCCGAATTTTGGATGAAAATCGGTATGTTAGCTGAGACAAATCCGCAGATGTCGTTTAACGAAATCATCAATGAGTTGATGAAAAATGTCGAACTACCGATGGATTTTTCAGCAGAGGAAGTGGTTGATGAGTGAGGTGGTAACGATTAAATCAGCTGATGAAATTGAGCTGATGAGAGAATCAGGCCGTTTGCTGGCTCAGGTATTTGCCATGCTTGATGACTTTGTTAAGCCGGGTATCACGACCATGAACATCAACGACAAAGTGGAAGACTTTATTGTTAATGAGCTGAAATCTCGCCCGGCGAGCAAAGGTCAGTACGATTACCAATACTGTTTGAATACCTCTCTGAATGAGGTGGTTTGTCACGGTATGCCCAAAGAGGGAGAGGTGATCAAACCAACGGATATCATTAACTTAGATATTACTTTAGAGAAAAATGGTTACATTGCCGATTCAAGTAAAATGTACGTGATGCCCGATGCCAATCCATTAGCGAGAAAGCTCGTTAAATCGACTTACGAAGCGATGTGGGAAGGGATTCGTCAGGTAAAACCGGGCGCTCGGTTAGGCGATATCGGTTACGCAATTCAAAAGTATGCTGAAACTCATGGTTACAGTGTAGTCCGCGAATATTGTGGTCATGGCATTGGTCAAGAGATGCATGAAGCTCCTCACGTGCTGCATTACGGCAAAGCCAATACAGGTATGCTGTTAAAAGAGGGAATGACCTTTACCATCGAACCGATGATCAATCAGGGCACGGCGAAAATCAAAAATAAACGAGATGGTTGGACCGTGGTTACCCGAGATAAAAAGTTATCTGCTCAATCTGAGCATACCGTTCTGGTAACACCAACCGGTTATGAAGTGCTTACTTACCGTAAAGAAGAAGTTTTACCTCGGATTGGTTAATCTAGAGTTGAGAAAATACTGAAAGTGAAGCGATACCACTAAGCAGCAAAGCGAGTCATCGCTCTGCTGCTTTTTGTGTTTTTAATCTAAATTACGTTATTTATCCTGCATAAGTTCGTTTAAGTTCATCAAATAGCCATTGATACGCTGGACCACAATTGGCTCCTTTTTTAAAGACCAAATCAACGGGGACCGACCAAGGTTTGTGGTCAAACGCCACCTGAATATTGATTAACTCTCCTTGTTCTATTGCCTCTTTTACCATAAAAGCAGGTAAATAAGCCCAGCCAATTTGCGCTTTCGCCAATTCCATCACTGTGTGGTAGCTAGAACACCACCACACTTTTGGTGATAAGGTAATAAGAGACTGAGATTCTTGTTTTTTTCTACCACGTACCGCTATTTGGCGATATGGCGTCAGATCTGATGCCGAAGTGACTGTGTGAGTTGCTAAGGGGAAACTAGGGTGGCACACCGCAATATAATCGATACTGCCTACGTAACAAAAATCGACTTGTTTGATGGTTTCTATTTCAGAAAACATAATGCCTAAGTCGGTTTCACCATGCACAATTTCATCACTGATATCGGTAGAAGTACAGCCTCGCAGATCTAATTGAATATAGGGAAACTGGTTAGAAAATTCATTAAATAGTTGTGCCAGTTTGGGGGTAAATAGACCATCATCATAAGCCACCATCAGCGAACTTTCTTCTCCGTGATGAATTGAATTGGCCATACGCTCAAGATCGTCCGATTGCGCTACCAAGGTTTTTGCACTGCGGAGTAAACGTTCGCCGGCTGGAGTGAGTACCGGATTACGAGCGCTGCGGTCAAATAATTCCACACCTAAATCGATCTCCAAGGTATTGATACCATGGCTAACGGCAGACTGAACTTTGCCCATTTTTCTGGCACAAGCGGAGAAGGATCCTAGCTCTGCAGACAACACCAACATGCGAATTTGCTCAAGACTTAACATATGAAAATATTCGATAGTTATTAACTTTTATTCATCATAATCATTGATACTATACTTCGCAATCTCACGCGATAAATAATCTACCAATAGTTGGTTTTGTGAGTTAACAATCAAACTGTTTAAGAGGATGTGAATCTATGAGTTGGTGGTATTTACTGTTAGCGGGTTTAACGGAAATTGGCTGGCCGATCGGTTTGAAATTCGCGCAATCCGAATCAACGAAGTGGATGGGGATTTTGATGGCCATTGCGTTTATGGTCATCAGTGGGTCACTGCTGTTTTTAGCGCAGCGTACCATTCCGATGGGCACTGCCTATGCGGTGTGGACTGGTATTGGTGCTGCAGGGACATTTCTTGTTGGCGTGTTATGTTATGGCGATCCAACTTCAATGTTTCGTTACATTGGAGTGATGTTTATCATCGCCGGAGTAGCTGTTCTTAAATTGGCTCATTAAGCTAAAGAGGTGAGAAGCGACGACAAGGAACCAAGGATGAGCAAAACGCCAAAGAAAACCAATTTGCCCAGCAAAATCTGTATAGTTTGTGGTAGACCCTTTGTCTGGCGCAAAAAATGGCAAACCTGCTGGGAAAGTGTGCGTTATTGCTCAGAGCGTTGTCGCCGTAACCGTCGTTCTGTAAATCATTAATCAATGTTTCAAGAGAGTCATGAGTTTTCGAGACCACCGAAGAGGTGGTCTCTTTATTTGAAGGGAATGATCCCTTTATACCCAAATGACCTCAAGATGCAGACTTCAGCGCTTCATAAACGAGCACAGGTCAAGCTCAATGACGGCAGGAATGGCATTCCCTTTCAAGTTCATTGGTATAAACTTAATGCGCTTTCCAACGTAGGCCACTTACTACCGCAGCCACTAAAGCAAATGAGCCTGCGGTAATAAGCGAAATGTGAGTACCATTGTCAGCAAAAAGGTTAAACAGTAGAGCAACCAGCGCCGTGCCTGATGTTTGACCTACCAATCGCGCCGTACCTAACATGCCACTGGCACCGCCACTGCGATTACGTGGCGCAGCGCTAATAATGGTGTGATTGTTTGGTGACTGAAATAGACCAAAGCCTGCACCGCACAGTGCCATGCGTAATGCTACATCAAGGTAATCGGGAGAGGTTGGTAACATCGCCAATGAGAAAAGCCCACAAGCAAACACCGCAAGGCCTATCGCGCCTAAAATTCCCGCATGGACTTTTTCAATCAAGCGTCCGGCAATCGGCGCTAACACCATTGTTGCCAGTGGCCATGGGGTTAACAGCAAACCTGTCTCTGTTTCGCTTAGTCCTAACGTGCGTTGAAAATAGAAAGGGATGGAAACCATCGCCAGCATCTGGGCACAGAAAGAGCAAATGGACGTACAAATGGATAAAGAGAAAATCGGAATACGCAGTAAATCTACAGGGAGTAAAGGAAAGGGATTACTGAGTTGACGACGGACAAAAATAAAGCCGACGATCAACGTTGCCAGCAGCTCAAATCCGACATATAAAAGGTTTTGTTGATGAGAGAAACTGGTTAATGCAATAAAGAACAAACCAAAGGTCAGAGCGTTAAGCACGCCACTCACCGCATCAAATTTACGCCCACCTATAGAATCATTGGCTGGCAAATATTTAAGCGCTAGTAGCAAGGCAACGATGCCAACGGGAACGTTAATCGCAAACAGCCATTGCCATGAGGCAAAAGAGAGAATCCCCGCCGCGACGGTTGGTCCTGCGGCCGCGGAAATAGCGACCACTAAAGCGTTGATCCCCATCCCTCGGCCTAATTTACTTTTAGGATAAATCAGCCGAATAAGCGCGGTATTGACACTCATTAACGCAGCTGCGCCAAAACCTTGCATTACGCGCGCTAAAGTTAAGGTCAATAGTGAATCAGACAGGGCGCACAATAACGACATCGCAGAAAACAGTACTAAGCCGATTTTGTAAATGCGACGATAGCCGACAATATCACCTAGCGAAGACAACGAAAGTAAGGTCATGGTGATGACCAATTGATAGCCATTGACGATCCAAATGGAAGCACCGGCGGTGGTGTTTAATTCGGTAGCGATAGTGGGCAATGCCACATTGGCAATCGAGCCGTCAAGCACTGCCATAGTAATACCCAATGCAATGGTGAGTACCGCTCCAATGCGTTGTGGCATGGGTAAACCGTCGTTTGTTGTCATGAAAAGTTCAGTCTCGTTTTTTACTAAGATAAAGTCATTTACTTCGATAGCTTTCAGTCAGGCATAGATCTCTGAATTTAGCTGTTGATTTTAAGGCTAGTCTGTATACGAACATCATACCTTGTCTCTGCTATTTCCTCGACAGAAAAACTGTAATGTAAGGATAAAAGTGCAAGAAAGAGAAACACAACTAATTAACCTGTTTCGTTTATCTGACTACCCACTGATTGCACATTTGGGTATGCTGTCTCTCTAAGTAATTTGGTAATTGAGTCAAAAGGATAGTAATGCTGTTCATAACCAATGTGAGTTATAACGAAGAGTATGCGCCACAAATTCGTGCCATACGTGATGAAGTTTTTATTCAAGAGCAAGACATCGATCCAACGCTTGAATTTGATGGATGCGATGCCAATGCGCTACACGCCCTCATTACCATTGACGGTGAACCCGTAGCAACTGGTCGTTTACTCGCCGACGGGCATATTGGTCGTATTGCTGTTTTAGCGGCTTACCGTGGTCAAGGTGTTGGCGCTCAGGTGGTGCGTTCATTAATCAAAGAAGCTGAGTTACAAGGTTATCCTCGTGTCTATCTAGGGGCTCAGATCCATGCGGTCGACTTCTATCGTAAATTGGGCTTTGTCTCTTTTGGTGACGAATTTATCGAAGCAGGCATCCCTCATTTAGCAATGGAAAAGAACTTAAAATAATTCGCTTTTAAAGCAGCAATAACGTGACAAGAGAGATGAGATGACCACGCAGAAAATACGTTGGGGCATAGCTGGATTAGGCGCAATTGCGCACCGCTTTGCCACCGATTTAGTCAATAGTAGTCAATATGGTGTTTTAAGTGCTGTTGCGGCAAGACAGCAGCAGCGCGCCGAGGATTTTGCTGACCAATATGGTTGTAAAGTAGCTTATGGCTCTTATGACGAATTGGCTAGCGACTCTTCGATTGACGCTGTTTATGTCGCTACCATTCATCCCGCCCATTTGCCGCTGGTGGCACTTTTTTTGCGCCACGGAAAACATGTTCTGGTTGAGAAGCCAGCATTCATTTGTGTTGAACAATGGGATGCGATGGCTGAATTGGCCGTTAACAATGGCGTGATTTTGGCTGAGGCGATGAAATCAGTGGCATTTCCTGCTTATCAGCAGCTATGCCAGTTTTTGATAGAGCATCAACCTGAGGTAACCTCGATTGAAGCGGCGTTTGGTGGTGCTCATCCCTACGATCCGCAGCTGCGTATCTTTGATGCAACGTTATCCGGCGGCGCAACGCTGGATGTTGGCGTGTATGGGTTGTGGCTGTTTGCTGATTTATGCCGAGTGCTCGGCCACCCTGTTCCTTTTCCGCGCACAACCATAACCCAAACCTACCCAGATATTGCTGTTGATCAGACCGTGGAGTGTCTTTTTGATGGGGTAATTCAAGGTCGGATTGGCGGCTCAATTACCAAAGACCTGCCGCGCTATGCGGTGATTAAAGGTCCTGAACTTTCAATCACCATTGCAGAAAAATGGTGGAACCCCAAACGTATCGATATTGCGTACAAAGGCCAAACGTACCAACTCGAACCCGAGGTGCAGGGCGGTGGCTTTGAGCACGAAATTGATCATATATCAGGGCTTATCCTGCAGCGGGAGACGCAATCGCCACTGCTTTGTCATGCGACCAGTCGCAAAGTGATTGAGATCATGGAGCAATTGTTGAAAGCTCACGGTTTTGCTCACCTTGTAATCCCCAACCCTTCTTCTTAACGCCATGATTAAAAGTTAACGCAGTGACTAAAAGAAACACACATACAAGAATTTAAAGTTTAAGGAATAAGATTGATGGCAACGACGTTTTACTTAATGCGCCACGGGCAAACCCTTTTTAACGTACGACGTAAAATCCAAGGCTGGTGCGATTCCCCTCTAACTGAAACCGGTATTGAACAAGCAAAGATGGCGTCGCGTTTTTTCGACGATATCAAATTGGATCACCTGTACAGCTCTTCTTCTGAACGTGCCTGTGATACCGCAGAAATCGTGACGCATCAACAAATGCCTTATCAGCGCTTAAAAGGACTTAAAGAGATCAATTTCGGTACCTACGAATCAGAAAGCGAAGATTTGCACCCAAATATCGATATGCGAGAAACCTACTACGTGCAATTTGGCGGAGAAGCGAAAGCCAAAGTGCGTGAACGTGTGGTAGCAACATGTACTGAGATCATGCAAAAGCCGGAGCACAATACGGTTTTAGCAGTATCTCATGCCGGTTCATGCAAACAGTTTTTGATGCATTGGCATGAAAACCACGAAGAAGTGCTTAAAAATGGCATTCCCAACTGCGCGATTTTTGAATATCGCTTTGAAAACAATGCGTTTACGTTTGTCCGTATGATTGATGTGACCAAGTGATACATCTTGTCTATTAAACGTCAGGAGGAGAGCGCGTGCTCTATGAGATTAGCTTGGGCACCGATGAATCACTTAGCTGAGTCAAATGATAATAAGTGACGCTTCATGCAATTGATTTTACCTAGCGGCATCGGAGGCTAAATGGATTTTCATTGTCGACAAGTCATGGAAGATGATGCTGATTTTTGTCAATTAGCAGGCGAGTTGAATCAGGTACTGACTAAGTTAACCGGTGATTCTGGTGCAAGTTCATTTACGCACGCCGCTAGAACCAGTCAAGAAGCGGTTCAATTGGTCGTCTATCTTGGCAATAAGCCTGTTGCCTGCGGTGCTTTACGTTCTCACTCTTCAAGTGTTGGAGAACTAAAACGCATTTATTCAAAAATATCAGGTGGTGGCAGCTTTGTATTAAAGCAATTGCTTGCTATCGCGAATGAGCTTGGTTTTCATCAAGTCATTCTCTCCACTCGTTTAGTCAATCAAACCGCAGTGGATTTCTACTTAGCAAAAGGATTTAGACCAATAGCGCCTTTTGGTAAATATCGCGTTAGCACACTCTCAATTTGCCTAGGTAAAACGCTTTCACATTGATAGATAACGATTCGCACTGTTTATTTTCTCTCTGACAACGTATTCTGCTCTTTTATTGTTTTTAAATAATAGGTTAGGAACTTATGGAAGAGTATTGGAACCCAATGGTTCCTGAGTTATCAGTGACCGATTTTTCCAAGTCACTGCATTTCTATTGTGAGATTTTGGGCTTCTCGATTCGTAACCAACGTTCAAATCCAGATTTTGCTTATCTCGATATGGGAAATGTCCAACTGATGCTGGAACAAATTCACGAATCGGGTTGGAACACTGGGGCGCTTGAGTTTCCGTTAGGGCGTGGGATCAATTTCCAAATAGAGTTAGCCGATATTGCGCCTGTGCATGGCCGTTTGGTATCGGCACAAATTGCGCTGTATCGCGAGATGAAAGAGAGCTGGTATGACGTTGGCGATATGCTATCTGGTCAGCGCGAATTTCTCGTGCAAGACCCCGACGGTTATCTGCTGCGCTTTAGCCAGTATTTGGGTGAAAAAACCAAATCTTAAAACCTTATTCAAATAACCCCAAGAGGTTGTAATGGAAAAGATTACTTTTAAAGATGCGCTACCAGAGCAAGGTGAATTGCTCAGTGATATCGCCATCGAATCAAAAGGGTATTGGGGCTATTCTCGGCAACAGCTGGATATTTGGCGTAAAGATTTACGCATCGAGCCATCGTACATTACGGCGAATACGGTCAAATTGGTTGTGGTGGAGGATAACATTGCTGGTTTCTTTGCTTTGTTGCAAGGTGAGACAAACTATCTCGACCACCTATGGCTGTTGCCAGACTATGCCGGGAAAGGGCTTGGCCGCGAAGTGTTCAAAGAAATTCTTTGTCAATGCCAAGCACTAGGCATAGCCCGTTTTACGATTGTATCTGACCCCGATGCTGCCGGTTTTTATCTTCATTTAGGTGCCAAGCGCATAGGTGAAGAGTTTAGTAAACCACAAAACCGCCAGTTGCCCTTACTGGAATATGTTCTTCCTTAGCGGGACAGGCACTTTAATTCCGCCGCTGTTTCTTGCTTTCTTAGAAGGACAGGCACCTTAACTCATCATCGTCTACATAGTGGTAAAGGAGAACCTATGTTTACACTCGACATCGACCAAGAATTACGTTTGGCTCTGATTCAGCCCTCATTTGCTAAAATCTATTATGACATCGTCGCCCAGCAGCGAACTTATCTTAGTCAATGGCTTGCATGGCCAGAACACGCTGATGGCGAAGGCTTTTTCCTCAGCTTTATCCAAACGTCACTGCAAAACTATGCGGCAGGCAAATCGTTAACCTGTTCGGTGATTTTCTCAGGGCAGATTGTTGGCACAGTCTCTTTTAACTCCATCGATCATAATTTAAAGAAAGTCGAAATCGGCTATTGGTTACGTGAAGACTATCAAGGCCGTGGCATCATGACTCGAGTCGTCCGTAAGTTAATTGAAGTGGCTTTTGAAGAGTATCAGATGGAAAAAGTGGAGATTGCGGCCGCAGAAGGGAACAAGGCCAGCCGCAGTTTGTGTGAACGGTTAGGGTTTACGTTAGAAGGTATCATTACCCGTGCTGAAAATCTCAATGGTCGCATTGTTGACCATGCGATTTATGGTTTGGCTAAAGAAAGATAGTCAGTAAATATTTAATATAAGGACAGGCATCTTAAAAATATTAGCAGGACAGGCACTCTAAATTGGTACAGTAAGTTCGGTTTCCTTTTGATGACAAGTGAAAACGCTAGCCAACAGAATGCTCAGTATCAACGTAACAAAATAGAAGGATATTACGTGGAAGACAAAATGCTGGTTTACGCAGGTTTTTGGATTCGTTTAGGCGCATCAATTATTGATACTGTGTTGATGTTGCTGGTGGCTCTTCCGTTTGCCGATTCTGCCTATAGCTATTTCAATTGGGCAAATGGCATGCAGATGCAAGCAAGTTCAAGTATTGGTATTAGTTGGATTTTCCCATTTATCGCCACCATGATTTTCTGGGTGTATCGCTCAGCAACTCCAGGCAAAATGATCTTGAAGTTGAAGATTGTGAACGCCACGACAGGTGAGCCGATTGGTATTGGTCGCTCAGTTATTCGTTATATTGGTTATTACATTAGCGCTTTTCCATTGTGTCTTGGCTTTCTCTGGATAGCTTTCAGTAGCCGAAAACAAGGCTGGCATGATCTTATCGCCGGCACGGTTGTGGTCAAGGCGGTGAAACCTTTTTACAAGGACAGGCACTTTTAAATGCGTAGATTAGTTAGAAGGACAGGCACGTTAAGTCTTTTGCTAGGAGTTTGATTTCTATGAAAATTGCCATATTGGATGATTATCAAGATGCCGTGCGTCGCCTTGATTGTTTTTCGCTCTTAGCGGACCATGACGTTCAGGTATTGAATCAAACCTACAGCGAAGATGAGCTTATTGAACGCTTACAAAGCGTCGAAGTTTTGGTCCTCATCCGTGAGAGAACGTGGATTACGTCGGCTTTGTTAGAACGTCTCCCTTGTTTAAAATTGATTAGCCAAACAGGGAAGGTGAGCCAACATATTGATCCTAAACTATGTGCTCAATATGGTGTTGATGTCGCAGAAGGAGTTGGCTCTCCCGTGGCTCCCTCAGAGCTTTGTTGGGCGCTGATTATGGCTGCGTCGCGCCATATTCCTGCGTACGTGAATCAATTACAGCAAGGTAACTGGCAAAGTTCAGGATCGCTAGGGCTGGGACGCACGCTTAATGGCCGAATTTTGGGTATTTGGGGATATGGGAAAATCGGGCAGCGCATCGCGAAATTTGCTCAAGCCTTTGGTATGAATGTCTTGGTTTGGGGCAGTGCATCATCAAGAGAAAAGGCAGTTCAAGACGGTTTTGATGCGGCTGAATCAAAACAAGCGTTTTTTACTCAGGCAGATATTGTTTCTTTACATCTTCGTTTAAACGAAGTCACCAAAGCATGTGTAACGAGTGCTGATCTTGAATTGATGAAGGCCGATTCGCTATTTGTGAATACCAGCCGAGCAGAGCTTGTAGAAGATGGGGCTTTATACCAAACGCTGTTAAAACATCCCTCAAAACAGGCTGCTATTGATGTTTATGCTAATGAGCCAGCGACCACTGCTAATGAGCCGTTGCTGACACTAGAAAATGTTCTTGCATCACCGCACTTAGGTTATGTAGAGCAGAGCAGCTATGAGCTTTATTTCGGCAAAGCCTTTGAAAATGTGGTGCAATACGCCAAGGGAAGCCCGCAGAATTTGGTTTTGTGAGTTTCTTAGGTCAAAGCATGTGGTTAGACGGCAATCCCTTGAATGCGCTGCCGGTTTAGCTGCATTTTAGCGTGATGTAATTTATCTTGGCTTCCAACCCATAAGCAGCCACGTTGCTCTAATTGATTATAGATATCCGGAAACTGAGGGTGGCTATCGTCTAATCGTTGCAAAATATTAGGTAAGTCTGCATCGATATGACCCAATTTATCGCTGCGTACTCGCCTGCCGATCCAATCCACCCATTGCAGATAATCATTCAAATGAAAAGGGATGCCAATAGGGGGCGATTCTCTCTCATTTCCTATAAAAGGGAGTAGTGAATCAGGTGTCGTTTGGGCCTTTTTCTGCGCTTCGATACGCAGTTTTATCGAGGTATGTTCAGAGTCTTCAGGTGTTGCCGCCGCTTTTGCGCGAACGGGATTGAGATCAACATACGTCATGGCGGCTAAGAGCGCATTTTTGTCTAACAATGCTTGGGATTTATAACGACCTTCCCAAAAGTGTCCTGTGCAATCATCTTCTTTGTTGGCCATCATCGCGATCGACATATTGAGCTCTCGCATCATCCAACTGAGTGAGTAAAGCCTTTCTCGCCACTTTTCGATGATTCCCTGACAAACCTGCACGCTAGTTTTATCTGTCATCCTGCCTTGTTGATAACGAGCGAGTAGCGGGTCGAGTTGGTGTTCCATCGACCATCTTTCCATTACTTCTTGCTCCGATAGCGCTAATGCCTTTTGTTTATTTACATGTACTACCAGATGGTAGTGATTACTCATGACTGCATAGGCACAGATATCAATGCAGTACATTTGTGCCAAACGATGAATTTTTTGTTCTAGCCAGAGACGACGATGTTCATAAGATTGCTGAGTTTTCTCGTCAAACCCACACAAATATGTTCGCCTCACACAGCGCGATACACAGTGATAATAAGGCGTAACAGTTAGGTCGATTTGCTTGCTTCTGGCTGTAGTCATAACGAAAGACCTGTTGAGATAAGAATCTCTAGATTGGCGAAGAAATTATCGAAGGAATAGCCGTGATAGAGGTGAATGCGAGTGACTTCAAAAATTGAGGTGCCTGTCCTTCTAAAAAAGTGCCTGTCCCTGCAAGAGAAGGACAGGCATTTTATTACATGGCTTCTAGGCGTTGCTTGAGTTTATCGGCAAGTAATGTAAACAAAACACACAGGCCGACCAATAACAGGGATAGCATACCAACAACTGGGAAATCGGTGCCGCCATCGGAGATTTTGCTGTAGATAGCCAGAGGTAAAATATTGAGCTGAGTTCCCGATAACGCCAGTGCTGTACCATAGGCGCCTAACGCGACGGAGACCATTACGCAGAGTGAGGTGATCATTGCTGGATAGAGTTGTGGTAAGAATACGTAACGATAACTCTGCCAGCGGTTTGCCCCGAAGCTTTCGGAAACCTTCATCTGTTGCCAGTCAAAGTTAAGTATCACTGGGAGCAAAATAAACACGGCTCGTGGGATCAAGTAGTAGCAATATACCATCGCAAGGCCCACTGGCGTAAAGATCACATTACCAAATTGTCCTTCGGGAATGCCAATCTGTCCCAATAGTTGGGTGACAAATCCTGCGCGACCGAAAGTAAGAATGAAGCCGTAAGCAACAATCAAACCACTGAACACGAGGGGAAGTGCAATTGCGATACTGAGCCATTGCCTCATCCGTGGTGAAGTTTGACTAAGAAAATAGGCGATAAACAGAGCAACCAAGAGTGACATCAATGACGCACTGCCAGCAAGTACCAAGCTTCCACCGATGCTCGAAAGTAGGTAGCTGTCTGATATCATCCGGTTAAAGGTTTCAAGAGGCGCACTGAGCGCCTCTGAAAATACCAATATGACAGGAAACAGGAAAAACAATCCGTAGCCTAAGAGTCCGGGAAGCATCGGAAACCATACTGCCCATTTTGCTAATTTCATGCTTTGATTCCTTCTACTAAATGGTTGGTCATTAATGGCCTAGTACCTGTTGTGACCACGCTTTATCCAAGTCGGATTTAATCGCTGCCGCCGCATTGAGATCCAGTGGCTGAATTTGTGGTGCTTTGACTAACTTATCTTTCACCGAATCAGGCAAGGCCATGTTGGTGAGAACTGGACGAACATAGCCTTCGGCAAAGATCGATTGCCCTTGTTGAGACATAATGAAGTTCAACCACAGTTTTGCTGCTTCTGGGTTGGGGCCATTTTTGACCATTGAAATAGCATAAGGCGCTGCCAATGATGCTTCTTTAGGAATCACCACGGCAACGTTGTCGCCCATACCGTCTTTGAGCTCGGCTTTGAGACCGTCATTTTCGTAACCGATCCAAATAGGAATCTCACCTTTAACAAATTGAGCATAAGGTGTTGTGCCAACCACGCGCAGCACGTTGCCTTTTTTCTGCAGTTCACCAAAGTAATTGGCACCTGGTTTGATGTTGGTCATGGTGCCTTTTTCGGCAAGGTTAGCCGCGAGTACGACAACTTGTCCTTGACCAGTGGTGCGTGGGTCTTGATAGACAATGCTGTTTTTGTATTGCGCTTTTTGCAGATCAGCCCAAGAGGTAGGTACCTCTTTAACGAGCTTTTTATTCACCAAAAAAGCGACGTTAAGAGTATGAATCGTAAACCACTTTCCGTCTTTGTCTTTGAACACGTCAGGAATTTGCGCAAAGTTGTCGGGCTTATACCCCGTCAGCAAATTCTTTTGCTTCGCATCAATGGCTGAGGCGCCAAAGTAATACGCTGTATCGGCTTGAGGGCGGTGTTTTGACTTATCTAATGCAACGACAGTCGCGGCAGAACCAAGGTCGTTATAAACAATTTCTACGCCTGGATAGCGCTTTTTAAACGCGCTAAACATGGTTCCCCAGTTTGCCCAAGTTGGGCCAGTGTCAAAAGAGACCACCATGCCTTCATCTAAGGCTTTGTCGTATTGTTGTTGCTCTCCTTTGTATAACTCAGGCCCTTGCAGCGCTTGAGCGAAAACAGAAGAAGAGGCAATAAGCGCCAGTGCCGCACCAGCGCAAGAAAGTTTATGCAGTTTCATGTGACGTCTCCGTGTACAGGACATGAATAGATTCAGATGGAATAGATAAGTGTGTTAATGGGTGATTAAGGTGCGGGGCGCACGCTTGCAGAGTGACATCGCCAACTTGCAGCGTGTACTCCATGGTGTGGCCCAAAAACTGTTGTTGATGCAGGCGAGTAATCGTGAATTGATTGCTCGCGTGGTGATTGGTTTCTAATTGGATGTGTTCTGGACGCACAATCAGATCCACTTTTTCCCCTGTGACTAAAGATCGATTCACAGTCAGTGGACCAAGCTCGGTTAGCACTTGATGCTCAGCTGTGACTTTACCGTGCAAAACATTGGCCTTGCCGACAAAGCGAGCCACTTCTAGGCTGTTGGGCTGGTGGTATAACTCCAGTGGTGATGCACATTGCTGTATTTTTCCGTTGTGCATTACCGCCACTTGATTGGCCATGGTCATGGCTTCTTCTTGATCGTGAGTGATCAAAAAGGTGGTCATATTCAGCTCTTTTTGAATCTTAACAATCTCTTGGCGCATCTCATGGCGTAACGAAGCATCGAGTGCCGAGAGCGGTTCATCAAGCAGTAATGCCGCAGGCTCAAAAACTAAGGCTCGTGCGAGGGCAACGCGTTGTCTTTGACCGCCCGAAAGCTGATGTGGC
Source organism: Vibrio tritonius (assembly GCF_001547935.1). Taxonomy (NCBI): domain Bacteria; kingdom Pseudomonadati; phylum Pseudomonadota; class Gammaproteobacteria; order Vibrionales; family Vibrionaceae; genus Vibrio; species Vibrio tritonius. The sequence goes on along the minus strand of NZ_AP014636.1, from coordinate 1,410,974 downwards.
AAACGATGCTCCATTCCGCACAGGCCAACCAGTTCAATCATGCGACGAGCTTTATGCTCAGCATTGTCAATCTTATTGATTTTTAATGGATAGATGACATTTTTAAGCACGGAATAGTGGGGAAACAGCGCATAATCTTGAAACACAATACCAAGGCGACGCTTGGCACAAGGTAGGTTGGCTTGATTGACATTGTTAATCCAAATCTCGCCGCTGTTAGGCTGCTCAAATCCAGCAAGAAGCTTGAGTAATGTTGTTTTGCCACAACCACTTTTGCCTAAAATGGCGATCAGTTCTCCAGTGTTGACCTGCAGAGAAATGTCATGGACACCAACAGTGCTATTGGGATAAGTGAAGTTTACCGATTTAAATTCAATCATGATGGACAACTCTTGTTTTTAGACCACTGCTGTGCGCTGGAGAGAAATGACATTACCATCGCAAGGAGCAGTAGAATCATAGTGGCAGCGCAGGCGAGACCTGTCGCGCCATAAAATGCTTGCAGCAATAAAGTGGGGTAGGTGCGGTTCATAAAGCCGGCAATCAGGTTACTAAGCTGAAATTCCCCAAGAGAAATGGCTGCTACGGTAATTAAGCCTGTCATCAGCGATTGGCTTGCTAATGGAAGAAATACGGTGATAAATCGTTTCAGAGCATTAGCTCCAAACGATTGGGCGACTTTGTCTAGCTGCTCAAGCGGCGATTTCTCACTATCCGCAAGAAGGCTAAAAAAGAAGTAGGGAAAGGTTAAAACCCAATGGCCAATGATAAGTAACCAGGTGGCTCCAAGCCACGGCAGTTCATCGCTGGTAAAGGCCAAAATAAAGCCAAAGCCAATCACCAATTCCGGGACAGCGATAGGCAGTAAAGCGCTCAGCCTTAACCACTGTTTCAAACGAGAGGAACCGTAAACTTGTAACAGATAAACGCAAGGCGTCACCGTCACAAGGTTTAATAGCCCTGCAGCGAGACACACTTCGATGCTCGTGATAAGTGCTCTATGATAGGACGTTGAGTTCCATATTTGCTGATACCACTCTAAGGTAAAACCTGATGGCAGCAGAGTATTAACCCAACTTTGGCCAAAGGATCCTACCGCCAGCAAGGCGATAGGAAGAGTGAGATAAACAAGGTAGAGATAAGTGATCTTTTTCATGACTCTAAACAATCAATTTGATTGTTTGTGATCATGAAGTTTGGATGTGACACTTTGATTGCGTGTTGTTGAAGCTTTATTTATCGGTTTGACTTAACGTTGCAACAAAGCGTCAATGACACGATGTAGGATGGGTTCAATATCTTCGTAGTATTTTACGCCATCGACTTCAGGTGCATTAGCTAAAGCAAAGACGGGCTTATTGTAATGTAAGCCAAATGCCATTTCTGTTAACGTGCCGTAACCACCACCCACGGCAATCAAAGCAAAAGCGGTTTGAGCTATCAATGAGTTACGCGTCGGCCCCATATTAGTAACAATAGGAAAGGTGACGTATTGGTTGGCTTCAGTCCAATGGTCTCCAGGCAAAATACCGATCGATTGGCCTCCCGCAAGGTGCACACCTAAACATACAGCTTCCATCACTCCATTACGCCCGCCGCATACTATGGTCAGCCCTAACTGAGCTAAGCGCTGACCGAGTTGCTTAGCCACTTGATATTGCTCATCGGTGGCTTCTTTGGGACCAATAACGCCGACAGGTGGCATTTGAATCTCTTTGTTATGCTCAAAAAGAAGCGCCAGTAGAGCAAACTCATCGCGACATTGAACGACTTTTTGGGCAAAGCTCGACTGCATATCGATGACTCGAATGAGGGTTGGATGTGCTCTATAAAGCAGTGTGTGATTCGAATTATCTATAGAAAACAATGTGTTCATGAATTTTTTATGACTCTTGAGTTGAAAGGAGCAACTTGTTGGTTGGCTCTGATAAACTTGATCATAAATGCTCAATATGACACTTTGGAGATCATCGCTTGTCCCAAGTTAGACACAATAAATTGCTCGAAATCGTACGTGAACAAGGCTACGCCTCCATCGAGTTGCTCGCTCATGAGCTGGGTTGTTCTCAACCGACCATTCGCCGGGATATCAAAAAGCTCTGTAGCGATAATCTTCTGCAGCGGTTTCATGGCGGGGTGACACAAGCTGAACCAGAAGTTCGCCTTGGTCATAATTTTAAGTCCTCGGTGATGGCGCAAGCCAAAGTGGCTATCGCGCATGCTGCCGTAGAGCATATTCGATTGATTGATAGTTTATTTCTTGATACGGGCACGACCTGTGAGCAACTGGCTTGTGCCATGGAGTCGCTCCCCCATAAGCAAATTATTACGCATAATTTGTCAGCGGCTTTGTTGTTGTCTCAACTTGAAATGGACCATTCGGTAGTAGTGACTGGGGGCGTCATTCGCGGTGCTGATGGCTCTTTAACAGGAGCGAAAACCTGCCAAGACATTCAATCGTACAGCGCCGATTGTGCCGTAATTTGTGCTTCTGGACTCGATGCAAATGGTTATGTTCTGGATTTTGACTCAGAAAAAGTCGCGGTAAAAAAGGCGATGATGAAAGCATCAGATAGAGCCATTTTGTTACTTGATTCATCCAAATTCTGTAAACGTGGTGCGGTTAAGGTTGGGCATCTCAAGGATTTTTCTCTGTGCATCACCGATTCTTCGCCAAATGCTCGATACCAAGTGCTGTTTGAAGAGGCAGGATTACCGCTAGAAGTGGCAGGATAGTAGAGCTTTTTTGGGGCAGTTTGTGGTGCCTGTCCTTCTAAGATTGTCTCTTTAAATGGATATAAAAAAGCCGCTACACTTTCGTGCTAGCGGCTTTTAATTGTGCGTTTATGTAACGGCTCACTCTAAATAATGAGTGAGGTTACTAAACATCATCAATCGATTATTGGTCGTTCCAACGTTGGATTGATTCAGCGATAACTTCTTTTGCTTCAGCGATGTCGCCCCAGCTTTCAACTTTAGTTGTGCCAGCTTTCTTCAAATCTTTGTAGTGATTGAAGTGGAATTCGATTTGCTTGATAAGTTGCGCTGGAAGATCTTCTAGAGAGTTGATCGCATTACCGTTGCTACGGTCGTCAGCAGGAACGACAACAACTTTGTCATCAACTTCGCCGTCATCAACGAATTTCATTACGCCGATGATTTTAGCTTGTAGGAAGATACCAGTTGTTAGTGGTTCGCTAGTGATGATTAGTGCGTCAAGTTCGTCGCCATCTTCATCAAGAGTTTGCGGAATAAAACCGTAGTTAGTTGGTTTTGCAAAAATCTGTGGTTCAACACGATCAAGTTCGAACACAGCAAGCTCACGGTTCCATTCAATTTTGTGGTTGCTACCAGTTGGGATTTCTACAACTACATTCACTAGGCCATTTTCGTAATCGCCTGGAGTTAAAATTTTATTAAAATCTGCCATTTCAGCTTCCTTATCAATATTTCGCGCGCATTTTAACAGTTTTTGTTACTCAGCGGTAACGATAATCATCCACCGATGAAGCAACTGCTCAATATGGAGACACTCAATTTTAGAGAAATCCGCGACTGAGTTTACGCGACCCAAACCAAAGCGCAATGCCTGAAAGAGTAACGATATGAAAAAGACGACTTAGAGTGCCTGTCCTTCTAACCTAAAACTAATACTTAGGGTGCCTGTCCTTCTAAGCTGACGGCTCTAGTGTTTAAGATGCCTGTCCCTCTAAGCTGCTTGAGGGGACAGACACTTTATCTTTGCCCCCCTTAAAGTGTCTGTCCTTGTATTATCGAGTTTTATTGGTGCATTTTGTTTCATATTGGTGTTTAATGCGGCAATCTTTTGTAGCTCAGAAATAATTCACCCTATTTGATTGCTGCTGAGGATTAAAATGATGAGAAGAATACAAGATAAGGATGTATACGTGAAAAAATGGTTAGTGATGGTATTGGGGATCAACGTGGTTGCTGCTGTGGTGGTTTATGGCTTATCGCAGGTTGTTGATCTTTTTAAGCCTCAGAATTTATGCGATTTTCTCTTCTTTATCACGGTAGTTATTTGGGCGTTAGCGGGCTTTGTATCGGATAAAAGCGCGAAAGCGCAAAGTACGATTAGTTGGTTTGACCGATATACGGCACCAGTGCGTGCCAATGGAGAGTTCCGTCAGTTGACTAAAATTGGTAATGCATCGGCTTATATGGATGCGGGCACCGGATTAACGCTTTTCGTTGCGGGTATTCCAGCATTTGCCGCTGCGTTTATGTTATATCTTGCCTAAATGTGCGGATGAAAAAGGGGAAGGTAATAACCTTCCCTTAACTCATTCATGGACATTTAATATTAAAGCGCTTTGCCTAGTGCTTGGCGTAAATAGGCTCCAGCACCAAGTAATCCGGGTTCTTTGTGAGTGAGCAGAAAAACCGGAATGGCATTTAAGTATTCATTAAAGCGACCTTTCTCTTCGAATGCTTTGCGAAAATCCGATGCGAGCAAGAACTCTTTAAAGCGTGGTGCAATACCTCCACCAAGATAGACCCCACCAAAGGTGCCCATATTCAAGGCTAAGTTACCGGCAAAACGTCCTAGTAACACACAAAATAGTGATAGCGTCGCAACACAATCAGGGTTTTGCTCTGCTAATGCAAGTTCGGTGATCTCTTTCGGTGTTAATGCTTCTGGTTCGCGTCCTTGGGAAATAACATGGTGATTATAGATATGCACCAACCCTTGCCCAGATAAGCAACGTTCTGCCGACACTCGGCCAAATTGCTGACGTAACCATTTTAGGAGTGAGTCTTCTTCATCGCTGCAAGGTGCAAAATCGACATGCCCACCTTCACCTGGGAGGCTAAGCCATTGCTTGTTGACTTGAATAAGATGTGCGACACCTAACCCTGTTCCCGCACCAAAGATGGCGATAGGTTTTCCTGATTGAGGTTGTCCTCCACCAATTTGCAGGTAATCTTGCGCAGAAAGAGCGGGGATTGCCATTGAAACAGCGGTAAAGTCGTTGATCACTTCGAGGCGTTCGAGTTGCAACTGTTGTTTGAGTTCCTGAATGGAAAATGCCCAGCTGTGATTGGTCATCGATACCCAATCGCTGTTGATCGGACAAGCGATAGCAAGACATGCTGTGGTCACCTGTTGATTCACTTCAGATAGATATTTTTTTATCACCACCTCAAGGCTGGGGTAATCCGCTCCTGAATAGGTGAGGGGTTGGCTGATTTGACCGTTATCTAAAGCACAAAGTGCCAAGCGAGCGTTCGTGCCACCGATATCGCCCACCAATGCATACTGCTGTGACATAAATCCTCCGTTACCTATGAATACTCAATCCACTTTTGATCAACGTTTACCAAAAGACAACAGGTTATTGTGTTGCGTCTTGAGCATTTTCAAATTCGTCATTATTGGTGTGTGAAAAGACACTTTTTACCGGAATGTAAGGGCCTGATGAGAGTGTTCCTGTTGCACTTTGGACCTCAACAGAAGGATCACCCGCTGCCACACGTTCTTGTGTATGTGATCTTGGTACGGGCGTTGCTACCGTGACGGTATTTTGAGACTGTCCGCCTGCTGAGCAGCATGCGCTCAGTAGTCCACAGAGTAAGGATGCGAAAATGACGTTGTTCATAATGGTTTATAGGGTCGTTGTTTGAGCCAATTGTACGTGAGACGACAGATATATGTTACGTTTTTTACCCCTAAATAGGGAGTTGATCAATCTATATGCCCAAATGACCTCAAGATGCAGAATTCAAAGCTTCATCAACGAGCACAAGTCAAGCTCACTTTTAATGTAAATAAGGGGAGCAATATTGCTCCCCTTAGTCTTTTTAGCATAAGTCGTATTTAACTACTCATAGCTCTCAATACTTGGGCATGAGCAAATTAAGTTACGGTCGCCGTAGACGTTATCGACGCGATTAACCGTTGGCCAATATTTCATCGTTTTGCTGTAAGGTGATGGGTAGCAGGCGACTTCTCGGCTGTATGCGTGTGTCCATTCAGCACTCATCAAATCGACTTGAGTGTGTGGCGCATTCACCAGAGGGTTGTCCTCTAAAGGCCATTCACCCGCTTGTACTTTGTCAATTTCTAAGCGAATGGAAATCATTGCATCACAGAAGCGGTCTAGCTCTGCCAAATCTTCTGATTCGGTAGGTTCAATCATCAGAGTGCCTGCGACAGGGAATGACATGGTGGGCGCATGGAAACCGTAGTCCATTAAACGCTTAGCTATGTCTTCTTCACTGATGCCAGAGGCTTCCTTGATCGGACGAATGTCGATAATACATTCGTGTGCCACGCGGCCATTATTACCACGATAAAGTACTGGGTAGTGTGGGCGTAAACGTTCCATCACGTAGTTGGCATTCAAAATAGCCACTTCGGTCGCCTTGGTTAAGCCTTCATTACCCATCATGGCGATGTAGGCCCAAGAGATCGGAAGGATAGATGCGCTACCCATGTCTGCGGCCGAAACCGCATAGTTGGAACCATCAATACCGTGTTCCACGTGACCCGGTAAGAAAGCCGCTAAATGGGCTTTCACGCCGATAGGACCCATGCCCGGACCACCGCCCCCGTGAGGGATACAGAAGGTTTTGTGTAGGTTAAGGTGAGACACGTCTGAACCAATAAAACCCGGAGAAGTTAGGCCCACTTGGGCGTTCATATTCGCCCCATCAAGATAAACTTGACCGCCCGCAGCATGCACCATATCGCACACTTCACGTACTTGCTCTTCATACACACCGTGAGTCGATGGATAAGTGATCATGATACATGAGAGGCTTTCTTTATTAGCTTCGATCTTATCCGCAAGATCGCCTAAGTCGATGTTGCCGTTATGGTCACATTTTACCACCACCACTTTCATAGATGCCATGGCTGCCGATGCAGGGTTAGTGCCGTGAGCAGAACTTGGTATCAAACAGACGTTACGCTCATGGTCGCCGCGGCTTTGATGATAGCGCTGAATGGCGATCAAACCAGCATATTCACCAGAAGCGCCTGAGTTGGGCTGCAGTGAAAAGGCATCATAGCCTGTAATGACGCAGAGCTTCTCTTTGAGATCTTCAGCTAATGCAGTGTAACCTGCCGCTTGTTCTTTGGGCACAAATGGATGTAATGAACCAAACTCTGGCCATGTAATGGGTAGCATTTCAGCCGCCGCATTGAGCTTCATGGTACAACTGCCTAGAGGAATCATGCCATGAGTGAGCGAGTAGTCTTTGTTTTCCAGCTTTTTCAAGTAACGCATCATCTGTGTTTCACTGTGGTAAGTGTTGAACACGGGATGAGTTAAATAGCTCGAAGTACGTAGGCAGCCTTCAGGAATGGCTGAATACTCGTTTTCAGCAATACGGCTGGAGAGTTCATAGGCGGAATCAATGGCACCGAACGCGGTCAGTAACGTGTGCACATCTTCAATGGATGTGGTTTCGTCAAAACTGATACCTAAGCGATCATCAAATTTACGTAAGTTAATGTCGAGCGATTGCGCAGTCGCATAAAGGCTTTGCGTGCGGTTACGCGTCATCACTGTAATGGTATCGAAGAAGTGATTGTGCTCTAGTTCGAAACCGGCTTTGGTTAGTCCAGCAGCCAAAATCGCAGTCATATGATGGGTACGACGAGCAATGGTTCTGATGCCTTCAGGACCATGATATACCGCAAAGAAAGAGGCCATGTTGGCGAGTAATGCTTGCGCAGTACAGATATTGGATGTCGCTTTCTCGCGGCGAATATGCTGTTCACGCGTTTGCATCGCCATGCGTAGTGCTTGGTTGCCTTTGGCATCAATAGATACGCCGATAACGCGCCCTGGCATAGTACGTTTATGTTTGTCACGGGTTGCCATAAAGGCTGCGTGTGGGCCACCGTAACCCATTGGGACACCGAAACGTTGTGCTGAGCCAATCACAACATCCGCCCCCATTTCACCCGCTGGTTTTAATAAAGCAGAAGCTAATAAATCGGTTGCCACAGTCACTAACGTTTTGTTGGCTTGTGCTTGAGCGATAATATCAGTGAGGTCAAAAACATCGCCTGTTGTGGTTGGGTATTGCAACAGAGCACCGAAAACATCTGCGCTGGCAAGGTCGTCAATCGCTCCGACAACCACGTCAAAACCTAAAAACTCAGCGCGAGTTTTCACCACTTCGATGGTTTGTGGGTGAACACTGTCTGCGACAAAGAAGCGCTGACTTTTGCTCTTGCCCGCGCGGTGGCAAAGGGCCATAGCTTCCGCCGCCGCAGTGGCTTCGTCTAGAAGCGATGCATTGGCAATGTCCATTCCGGTAAGGTCGATGACCATCTGTTGATAGTTCAATAGTGATTCAAGACGACCTTGGGAAATCTCGGGCTGATAGGGAGTATAAGCGGTGTACCACCCCGGATTCTCTAATACATTACGTAAAATCACGTTTGGCGTGAAGGTGTTGTAATAGCCTTGACCAATAAACGTTCTCTTTACTTGGTTTTGATGAGCAAATCCCTTCAGTGTATGCAGCATATCGGCTTCACTTTGGGCGCTAGTCAATTTGAGCGGTGATTCAAGACGAATCGAGGCTGGCACGGTTTCTTTAATCAATGCTGATAACGATTCAGCATTGATTGTATTGAGCATCTCTTTTTGGTCCTGCTCACTCGGTCCGTTATGACGAGTAACGAACTCGTTGGCTGAGCTTAGGCTATGAAGTAAATCAGTCATGTTTCCTTACCTTCTCAACAACGTTACTGAGGTAGGTCGTTGAAAATAGTGACGTCAAAAACGACCCGAAGTCTCTCCGGGCCATCCACACTAGATGTAAACGACGATGTTATTCGTCGTCTTCATCTTCTTCCTCTTCCAATGAAGCTTCATATTCTGCAGCGCTTTGCAAATCGTTAAGCTCACTTGGATCGGACATTTTTACCGTAACAATCCAACCTGTATCGTAAGGTTCTGAGTTTACAAGCTCTGGACTGTCTTCTAATTCTTCGTTTACTTCGATAACAACACCAGAAACTGGTGCATAAATATCGGAAGCCGCCTTAACGGATTCTACGAGGGAAAAGGTATCGCCCGCATCGATCTCACTGTCAACTTCAGGCAGTTCAACAAACACAACATCACCCAACATTTCTTGGGCATGTTCAGAAATTCCGATCGTTGCCGTACCGTCCCCGTTGTCGCGGACCCATTCATGGCTGTCTGTGAACTTCAGTGTTTTATCCATTACTTAATCTCCAAAAATAAGCTTACCGATATAAAAATGATTCGTTTCGAAACTATGTATACCCAACCCTTTTAAACCTAGCCCAAGACTAAAACGTGTTTTTAGCGGTTGTCACACAGTCTCTCAAAAAGTCGTTAAACTGAAATACTTCAAAATGAGGTTTACTTAGCAAGAAAACCTGCGTACCTAACTGCATGCTCAACCTAAGCATAGGCGCTTCTGACCGAGATAAAGTGACCCTTTTGCGACAGCGATAACATTCATCAGGTTTGCTGTGACACGAACCGTTTGAGCACCAAAAGTAGAACTCACTCGATGGGATACTTCTTCGGCAGTTTGCAACAGATATGCCATGGTGTTTGTGCCACCGATCACTGATTGATTAGAGGAGTTTGTACTGAGATTAAAATGCTTGAGCGGTGTGGTTGTTGAGCAAAATTGGGTCAAAAAAGACAATAAAAGGTAAGAAATGCTATTTAAATACGATGAGTTGGACCGCTCAGTGGTGTAATGAGCTTGATGAGAATAATGCTCAAGACGGCGCACTTTGCATAATGATCCGGAATAAAAAACGGGACGTTGAAACATCTTGGTGAAACGCGTCAAGGCATTTGCACTAATGCGGGGAAGTGAGGGCACTCGTATCGCAAGATGTATTGTGGTTAAGCAATAATTCACCAAAAAACGTCCATATCAACTTGGGCAACTAACTCTATTTGAGGTTTTAAAAACACGCTCAAACCGTTAAATAAAAGTTGTGCCGAAAAATCCATAATCAGTGGGAGAATCCGCTCCCTAACAAGGTGATAACATACTCTGCGTGTGAGAAATGATCAAACAAAAATTTCCTATAGGAAACATAAGGTGCGTATTTGATACATGGCGCACGGAATTATTCTGTGACTTTGCTTTGCTATTACGCACGCTTAATGCAACATTAAGGCAGAAACCAAACAGGAAAGATGACGTGAAGGAAAGCATGCCCGACGAAATTTACGATGAGTATCCATCGATGACCTTAGCTCGTGAAGCGGGCGAGGTTAACCACATAGAACCTTTGCGTTTAGGTGAACGAATTAAAACAATTCGTGGCAACTTGGGATTAACACTGGAAGAGGCCAGTCAACGTACCGGTTTGGCCCGTTCAACATTGAGTAAAATCGAAAACGAGCAAATATCTCCAACGTTCCAAGCAATGCAAAAGTTAGCACATGGTTTGGCTATAGATATGCCTCAACTATTTGAACCACCAAAGAAAATAATTGCGACAGGTAGGCGAGATATCACCAGAAAAGAAGCGGGGAAACCTCATCCAACGCAAACCTATGAACATGAATTACTCGCAACGCAGCTTTCAAATAAGAAAATGATGCCATTTAAAAGCCGTGTGCGAGCACGCTCTTTTGACGAATACCGAGAATGGATTCGTCATGATGGCGAAGAGTTCTTATTGATATTGGAAGGGGAAGTTATGTTTTACACTGAGTTTTATGAACCAGTGCGATTGGCCGCAGGAGACAATGTTTATTACGATGCTAACATGGGGCATATGTTGGTTTCTGTAAGTGATGACGATGCGCTTATCCTTTGGGTTACCGCTAAATAGCCTTCTAATTTCTGCATTTTTTAGTTTCCTATAGTAAAAGCAATCGATTGCTTGCTGTTTATTTAAACTTATTTTATCAGTGGCCTCTCTATGTTGGTCAATGAAGTACCTTTGTTGACCACTTTTCTCTAGTTTTATTCCACCTTTGTCTTATCCTTTCGGTTAAACGTGATCATGATTGGTAGATTTTGCTTGTCTGTAAGCGAAAAAATGAGCATTCTTGTTTACTATAGGAAACTTAACTGGCGGTCTTATTTCTCCAAGTGTTAAAAGTTTGCGATGTTAATCAGCTCTCTTTTGCTAGGTTGAAGACAAAAATGGACTGTGGTTATTTGGGTATACTTAGTCTCGATGTGGCCAAAATGCAGCCCCAACAGGTTGAAAACCGATACGTAGAAGCTTTTTCCGATCCGGTTGGCCTATCATGATAGAAATAAAGAGTCTGATTAAAGGGAGAAAAGAATGACTCAAGCGACAGAAACTCACGACTCACTGCTTCACACGCCACTGCATGCTTTGCATCTTGAAGCTGGGGCTAAAATGGTGCCTTTTGCTGGGTATGACATGCCAGTGCAATACGCGTTAGGAGTTAAAAAAGAGCACCTTCACACACGTGATGCCGCTGGTTTATTTGATGTTTCTCATATGGGGCAATTACGCTTGCATGGTGTTAATGCCGCAAAAGCGTTAGAGGCATTAGTTCCTGTGGATATTCTTGATCTTCCTGAGGGTAAGCAGCGCTATGCGTTTTTTACCAATGAGCAAGGTGGCATTTTAGACGATTTAATGGTTGCGAATTTGGGTTCGCACCTATTTGTGGTCGTCAATGCGGCGTGTAAAGCGCAAGATATTGCTCATATTCAAGCTCATCTCCCAGCCGACGTATCGTTAGAAGTGATTGAAGACCGAGCCTTGTTAGCGCTCCAAGGTCCGAAAGCTGCAGAGGTTTTGGCACGTTTGCAACCGGCTGTGAGCACCATGTCTTTTATGGATATCCAGCAAGTGAATATCGATGGCGTAGAGTGCATTGTCAGCCGCAGTGGTTATACCGGTGAAGATGGTTATGAAATCTCAGTCCCCGCTGCCGAAGCTGCTGCTCTGGCGCGTAAGTTAACCGCCTTTGACGAAGTGGAATGGATTGGCTTGGGAGCACGTGACTCTTTACGTCTCGAATGTGGCTTATGTTTGTATGGTCATGATCTTGATACAACCACTACGCCAGTTGAAGCAAGTTTGCTTTGGGCAATCAGCAAGGTACGCCGTGCCGATGGTGAACGTGCTGGTGGTTTTCCAGGCGATGCCATTATTTTGGATCAAATCACCAATAAATCGGTTGATCGCAAACGTATTGGTCTTGTTGGTGAAACCAAAGCCCCGGTTCGTGAAGGCACTGAACTGTTTTCAGCGCAAGGCGAGCGAATTGGTATCGTGACTAGTGGTACGGCAGGACCTACAGCGGGAGTACCAGTTTCAATGGCGTATGTTGATACTGAATATGCCGATATTGGCACCGCAATTTTGGCAGAAGTGCGAGGCAAAAAGCTTCCCATGACAGTCACCAAAATGCCTTTTGTGCCACAACGTTACTATCGTGGCTAGCGCCGACAGCAGCTACTCATCTAATCTGTATTTTGATTAAAAATAGATCAGCCCCATTGGGGCTGATTTCGTTACAGTGGCGTACATATATTTTCTACCTAGAATCACTATGTATTCAAATCGGTGCCTTGCCTATAAGCGAATACAATCTCGCTGAAACCGCATCTTGAGGTTACTTGGGTATAATGTAAATTGATGTAAAACGGTTTAAGCCAGCTATGTGATTCAGATAATCTCGTTTTTATAAAAAAGCTAGGTTCTCGTTATGAAATCCATTTCGTTTTTCGCCCTTTTATTTCTCTCGACCATTTCTGCTTATGCGGCTGATGTATCGACTTATATTGTCAATGGTACATCGACCACTGTGTCAACGTATCCAGCCTTTGTGAATCTTTTTTATTATCGAGAAAGCATCACTGGTTATACTTATGGTATGTACTGTGGTGGTACTATGCTCGACTCTTCACACGTACTGACTGCCGCACACTGTGTTACCGATGAGGATAGCGAGCCCAACGAGTCTTACTTGCTTTATACCGTGGTAGCTCAAGTGGATAACCTATCTAATTTTCCAAGTAACGCCACCTATGTACGGGCAAAATCCTTTTATTATCCAGATGATTACCAATATTCATCAACCAACTTATGGCCCAATGATATCGCGATCATTGAGCTTGAGTCGGAATTGAACGTGTCCGGTTCAAGCACCTTGCCTGATGATGATACCTATCGACTCGGCAGTGATGGAACCGATGATGATGACAATGACTATAGTTTTACAGCTGTCGGGCATGGCAAAACGTCAACGAGCAGCAGTGTCAGTGATGAACTGTTAGAAACCTCGATGGATTATGTGCCTAATGATACTTGCTCAGGTGATCTCGCGAATATCAATGATTCACAGCTCTGTTTTAAAGGCAGTGAAACCGATACGACCACCAACTTGAGCAACGGGATCTGTTCGGGAGACTCTGGTGGCCCGATTTATACTGACTATACAGGCAGCTTAGTTCAGGTGGGGATCACCAGTTTTGGTCCTAGTACTTGTGGCTCAGCCATTGGCAGCTCAGGTGTCGATGCGGTATTTACGGAAGTTTATGATTATGAAGATTGGATTCAAGAAGTGATTGATGGCGAGGTGACGGCTAAATATACCGCTACGGATGAAGAGCGTGAAGCCTATTCAGAAAGTAGTTCAAGCTCGAGTTCATCTTCAAGTTCTTCATCGAGTAATGTTTCCACAGCGTCTTCATCTTCCGGTGGTGGAAGTGTGACATGGTATGGAATCCTTTTCCTTGTTGTGGTCGCTCGGTGGCGTAGGAATTGAACAGAGTTTAACTGGCTTGGCTCAACGGCAAAGGAGGATAACAAATTTGGTTTCGTCCTCTCTGTTTTGCCTGATAAAGAAGAGTATCGGCCTGCTTTAGACACTCCTGCCACTGTCCATCAAAACAACATAGGCCTCCTGAGATAGTAACTTGAGGCCCTGTTGTATAATACTCCACATCGCTTCTGATTCGTTGCACTATAGACAGTGCATCGCCAAGACTCTCCACATTTAAAATCACCACGAATTCTTCGCCTCCGATACGAAATGCATAGTCTGTATTACGTACTCGATTTTTCATCATGTGGGAGACATGTTTTATCACGTTATCCCCAATATCATGACCATAGGCATCGTTTACCTGTTTGAAATGGTCGATATCGAACATACATATCCAGTAATGCTGTTGTGTTGATATTTGTTCAACTATTTTGGTGAGATAGTGGCGATTATATAGGCCAGATAAAGAGTCGCAGTATGTCATCTGAGTCAGTTTTGCTCGACTTTTGCGCATACGATATACGTAGACACTGATTGCTACCAGTGCACTACCAAGAAACAATATGAGATAAAAATAGGGTGGTACTAATTCGTTATTATCAATTACGCGCAATAAGAATAGGGTTCGGTTTTCGGGTAAGTGAACTTTACGATAGGAGATGCTTCGCGTTTCATATTCTAATAGTCCTGTCGGCCTTTGGGTTGCTTGTAAGTCATACCATGCGCGTGGATAGAGTGAAACAAACGGTTTTCCTTGCGTAACAGGGCCAAAGGTGCTCATTACCGCATTGCTTTGATCGTCTAATACAAGGGTGTTAGGTGCTTGATAATTGGCAAATTTAGATAAGTTGAGCGTTATCGATAGAGAACCTATTTGCTGCTTATCGTGATAAATAGGGTAGTTATGCGTTGGATAGTTCGGGTTCCACCGCTGGTATGGAGAAGCGCTGTTGATTGGTTTTTTGGTTGTTTTTGCCGAAGGTTTATCGACAAGATGTATGGCAATATTCTGAATAAGGTCTTGGGATGCTAGAAATGATTCGCGTAACTCATTAAAAGGTTTCGGATTTTTTTGATATGACTGCGCGATGTCGGTTTTACTTATCGATGATAGTAGCCTCAATATTTTGTCATGGATAAGGTAGGTGTGCTCTAACACTATTAATTGTTTAGCAAACGCATCTTCTCGTCCTGACTTAATATAGCTCATTGGAGTATTGACTAAAAACACAATACATAACGCCAAGAAAAGGCACTTTAACTCCAATGATGATGAAGATAACTCTGGTGTATTAGTGATGTAGGGTTGATTAAGAATCATGATGAAACACTTCCTTATGTCTCATCGATTCTATTGAGATTTGTTTTTAATTAAGAGGGTAACTTTATGAATATTTGATGAAATTTATATTGTTGTGTTTGGGCTATCACTTGAGAGTGTGTAATGGCTTGCACTAGCGAGGGAAAGCGGTTTAGAAAGCCAGTAGCCTTGTAAGTATGACGCCCCCATACGTTGAAACTTCTTATACATTTCGCTGTTTTCGATACCTTCGATAACGACAGCAATCGATTTTTGCTGGCACATGCGAATGATGAACTCCAAATAATTGTTCAAATCATCATTTTCCATGGTTTTACACGCCATAGTACGGTCGATCTTTATTTGATTAATAGGCAAATCAAAGAAGCTATTGATTGAACTAAAACCTGTACCAAAATCATCTAATGCAAGCTGAAATCCCATATCGCTAAGGCAGCGTAATTGTTGCAGTGCATTTTTATTGCCATCGAGAATAACGGTTTCGGTCAACTCCAACACGATAGAGTGGGAGGGAATGCCTGCTTCGTCTGCAATGGCTTTAATTTGCTCTGGGAAAGAGCGATCAAGCAGTTGCAATACGGACACATTCACGTTAACTCGTGTCGTCACTTGGTTGTTGATGTTGTATTGACTAATGAATTCACACGCTTTGGCGAAAACTTGGTAACCCAATTCCCCAATGAGCCCTTTTTTCTCGGCAACGGGAATAAATTCATCTGGGTATATTTCACCAAATTCTTGGGTGCGCCAACGAACAAGCGCTTCAAAACTTGCAACAGCTCCAGTTTCTGATTTGACGATCGGTTGGAATTTGACATTGAGTGAGCGGCGATTGAGCGCTTCTTTTAGACCGCGCTCAATAAAGAAAAAACGGTCTACTTTGTATCCTGTTTTGCCGCTGTAAATCTCGACTTTCGATTTGTTCTGCTCTGAAGCAAATTGGCATGTGCGTGACGCAATATTGATGATTTGCTCTGCATTAACATCTTCACTGAAGTTCGGATAAACACCAATACTCATGTGGTCACCGTATAGATGCCCGTCTTCCTTCATAGAACTTAAGTATTTAGAGTAAATATTACAACACATGGTCATCAGTTCATCTTGACTGAATTCTCCTGAAAGAAGCACGGCAAAATCGTCTGATCTGACGCGATAGCATTCAGTCAGGTGATTAGGAATCGCTTGTACGGCTGACATCAAGTGATGAATCAAATGCTGTGCGACTTCCACACCATACTGGTTGAGATAAGAGCGAATGTCCTCAATTTGAAAGTAGATTAAGGTTGTATGAACAGCTTCTTTCTGAGCTAGCTCAATATCTGTAATCAATTTGACTCGGTTAGACATGCCTGACGCATTGTCGTAGAAAGCAGCCTGACGTAGGTAAGACTCCATCAGTTTTTGATCAGAAATATCGCGGTGACGACCAATATAGAAACCATCGCAATGATTTGATTTGGAAATAACGCTCGCTTCCACCCAAGTGTATTGACCATTAGTTTTACGCATCCGAAACTCATTTTTACGATGGGTATCTTGAGATTCAGAAATCAACATGTGATGTTTGATTCTTTGGCGCAGTGGCTCACGATCCAGTGGGTGGATCAGATTGAACCAATCGTCGAGTGTAATCGTTGAACTATTGATACCAAACTGAGAGTAGAATTCAGGGGTATACAGTGTAATTGTTTGGCTATTGTCCATGTGGAATAACCCTTCAGAAACAATATCCAAAAATTGCACTAAGCGCTGATAATGGGTCACATCAGCTAGCTCGTATTTTAGATCACTCTCGTCATTATTCACTGATACGTTCAACTACTTAATTACTCATCATTAGGGAATATAAAAACGTTTCTTCTATCATCAGGTTTGTCAATAAGATTAGCATATCACAGTATAGTAGAGTGATTAATCTAATTTGATTACCCACTAAGGGTATTTATCAGGATTAGGCAACATAAACAGCTCCCTTGTATACCCAAATGACCTCAAGATGCAGACTTCAGAGCTTCATCAACGAGCACAGGTCAAGCTCAATGACGGAAGGAATGGTTATTCCCTTTCAACGTCATTGGGCGCAGAAATGGGCTTGTTGATGAGCTCCCAAGGGGCGAGTTGTATTCGCTCCTATGCTGCGTTACCGATTTTCTACGTAGAATCACTATGTATTCAAATCGGTGCCTTGCCTATAAGCGAATACATTCTCGCTGAAACCGCATCTTGAGGTTACTTGGGTATAATAGCAATATTGTTAATAAAACAGCCAACCTATGGTGCATAATTACAAAAACAGAGTCAATGACGATATTTATCGAGTTGATCTCATTAGTGTGGGTTGCACTGTTATTTGGGTGCATATTGACGACAACGTTTGCCTAGTTAGGCATTATGTAGAAAGAGCTTAGGCGTCATTCTATGTGATAAATCAATCATAAAAAAGAGCAGCTAAGGCTGCTCTACAAAATTATCGGTCCCAATAGGCTTCTTCAAGGCTATCTTCACGCTCTGGCAGCGCTTTCGAAAGACGAGGTGAGTGCTGAGTAAGAACTTCATAGCTCACTCGGTTTGCATAACGACACACCTGTGATAATGACGAGTAGGTCAAAAATGGGTGTTGATGTTTAGCCGAATTAGGTACGTTCTTTGCGTGATAGCTGTTGGCTGCCATATCGTGTAGGAGTGCCGATAGTGCACCATCACCAGCGCCATTGGTATTTTTGATTTTTAACGGGCCACCTAAGTACGGGCCAATGTGTGAGTACACTTTTTTGGGTTCAGCACACACCTGTTTGCGCATTGCGCGGCTAAATTCAAATTTATTGAATTCAGGTATGTTACCAGGCAGTAATGGTGATTCGGTTTCTCGCTTAGCATCTTCGTCTACATAGCCAGCCATATACAGACCGATAGGTCCGGCTGTACAGAGTACCAAATCAACCCAATCTAGAGCTTTGTCTGCGGCCACTAATGGATCTGCATGGCCTGTTAAAGCCAAACCTTCATCTTCATTCATAGCCAAGACAGATACGTTGTCTTTTAGGTATTCTTGCCACCACTCAGCACGACCTTCAATGACGTATTTTGTGCCCAGTGTTAATACAACAGGCACATTGTATTCTTTGGCAAGGTTCACAGCGCGTTGAACGGCGCTTGGCATAGGATCGGTAGGTTTACCACGCATTAAGTAAGATGAAATCACCAGTGCAGACGCTTTTTCGAAGATAGACTCGGGAATGCTCTCTGGGTGCAATTGATTCATCTGACCTTCGTTGATTGCAAAGGTACGTTCGCCATCTTCTGAAATAAGGGTATAACAGCGGCCAATTGGCCCATCTACCGTTTGCAGATAGTTCATATTGACGCGCGAAGACGTTAAGCAGAGATAGCGATACGCATAAGACCCCACTTCGATATTCTTTGACATTACACCGAGCAATACAGACTTACTGTCAGCTAACACAGAATAGTTGTGTAAGGTGTTGCCAATGGTGTCACCCGGATATTGGTGAGTGATAAGATCTCGTTCGACCAACTCTGCATACAGCGCATCTGCTTTCGATTCCTCAAGTACGAGAGAGTGACCTTTACTGAGTTGGTATTTTTCCAAAAACTCAGAGTCGACACGAGCTTCGATGTCCACGATGGTTTGTCCAATCCCTATGATGGTTGGATTATAAAGCGCTTGCGTCTGCTGCATTTGCTTAAGGAGTGGATCTCGATTTTGTGTCGGGAAATAGTGTTTAGATTTGCGTTGTCCGGGAAACTTCATGTTGCGAATGCGGTTAAAAATTTTCGCGGATAATATCACAAAATTTTCAGCGAAGTTGCACTTTTATTAAGGGGATTTCCAAAGGACAGGGAAGAGCTTGCAATAAAAGAGGGTGTACCATCTTACCGGACAACCTCTTTATCGCAACCTTTGTGCTGGGTGTTCTTAATGTTGGTGATGGATAACGCTATTTCGTCTCACCAGTGTACACATTGTAAGCTTTAGTACCCCAGAGTGGTACTGTCGATAGGCTGTGTTTAAAGCTGCCCGACGTCTCTTTTGTTGAGTAAGATATGTACATAAGTGTTTGGTTTTTTACATCAAAAATACGGCGAATTTTCATCGACTTAAAGAAAATACTTTTTGATTTTTTAAATACGATTTCACCAGATTCAGATTTATCGACGTTCGCAATCATTTCTGGAGTAATCTCACCAGTTTGACGACAGGCAATGGAAGAGTCTGAAGGATCAGACAAGCTGAGATTAGCTTCAATACTGGCGACATGGCAAGTTACCCCGGGAACGTCAGGGTCGGTTAGTGTATTGATTTTAATATCTTTGGTGGTGAAAATGCCTAAACTTACATCGCCGACTTCCGAATTGTCACAACCGCTAAGCAACAGGCCAAGCAAAGCAACGCTAAGTGTTCTTTTTAACATCATTCTTATTCCGTGATAACTGATGCTTCATCATAGCAGCTCAATTTCAGTGCGCCAAAATTATCCCGTGGATATTGTCACTGTTCCGCTTGAACCTGCATCTTAAGGTCACATGGGATAAACCACTTGTGACAACTAGATATGAACAGTATCCTCATATCACGAGGGTATCCTTCAATACCCATAATAATTACGAGGTGTGATTCCTAATCATCATGACGGCAGTGTTATTTGTCGAATGGTTTGATAGTGAAGTAACACCTCGCTCGAAATGAAGCAATACTATGACTCAAGTAACCCCTAGAGTATTCCAAGTGAAAAATAGTTGGCTATGGCAACAAGTCGACGTTAAATTTCCTACGGTAGAAAGCCTGCGTGGACGCGATTGTTATCAAGCGCTACTCGCCGATCGAGAAGTCGTGTCATTGACGCTTGGTGACGCTGTCACTGATGGCCAGCTAGAAGGCGTATTTTTAGTAGACTTTCACCGTCTGACGGTGATGTTTGCGGTGTTGCAATCGACTCTTGTGCAAGATGAGTCGGCGCAAAGTGATCTAGTAGAATTTTTTACACAAATTATCTATTCCGAACCATGCTCGCTTTACTTGGGGTTTGCCGATAGTGTCCCTGTTGCCGCCGCGTTAGTCACCAAAGAGAATAATGAGGTGCTAGTTTCTGATGTCGTGGTCAAAACCAATCTTCTTTATCCATCTTGTGCTGACTTTATTCAAGCCGTAGTACAAAAAAGTGGCGTGGTACAAACCGATGCGCACATTTGGTTAGAGCAACCTATCGGTAAGTCTCTTTTGGGGTAGTGTATTTGCTTATGTCACGTTATCGTGCGAGAGGGGCAGCACGAAAAGTCTGTTTTAGTGACTTGGGCTAAAATTATTTACATTGCTTACCTAGCCTAACAATATTCTGTTAAGTACATCATTTCTCCTCACTTCTTGGCGATTACACTGCAAAGAGGGGGAGATTGTATGGCAAAAATAAAAAAACAATGTGTCATCTTTGATTGTGAAGGAACGCTCGTTGATAGTGAGCGTTTGTGTTGTCAGGTACTTCAACAGTTATTAGTAGAAATTGGAGTTTGTCTTAGGCTCGATGAAGTGATGCAACATTTCGATGGCGGGAAAAGCGCAGATATTTTAAATCAATTGCTAATAGCAACATGCACTCATGCAGATGTTGATGTGCTAGAAGTGGAATACCGTCGTCGCACCGAAGCTCTATTCAAATCTGAGCTGCAGCCCATGCCTGGTGCTAAGTCTTTGCTTGAGGAGTTGAAAAAACAACGCATTGATATGTGTATTGCTTCCAATGCTCCGCGTGAAAAAACGGCTGAGATACTGAAAATTACGGGACTTTTGCCGTACTTTGAAAACCATATTTATTCCGGCTTTGATGCAAATAGTTGGAAACCTGATCCTGACCTTATCCATTATTGTGCGATGAACATGGGGTATCGGCTGGATGACTGTATTTATGTGGATGATACCGTGCAGGGTGTAACTGCTGGGGTTCTTGCGGGGGTGAAAACTTTTCATTTGCAAGGTGACAGGCTACTTCACGATTGTGGTTTTGCTGAAGTGGAACCGTTACAGCAACTGACTGATCTAAAGCAATTTCTCGAACTGCCTAAATGACTTCACATGGCAAATTCGCTAGAATAGAGACATTCATTCCTTTGGAGGTATAAGATGAACCCCCAAGATTTTTGTATCGTGCTAACCACCACGAATAAACAGGAAAATGCCCAGTCAATGATTCAGGCATTGCTTGAGCAAAAATTGGCTGCCTGTATTCAAACCATGCCGATCAGCAGTCATTACGTATGGCAGGGAGAGGTTTGCCATGACGATGAAGTATTGTTAGTCATCAAAACACAACTAGAGTGTTATTCAGATGTTGAACAAACCGTTGCTGCGCTTCACGATTACGACGTGCCGCAAATTGTGCAAGTACCCATCACCGAAGGTTTTCACCCTTATCTTGCTTGGATAAAGCAAAATACACAAAAAAAATAAGGTGACGGATCGCCTTATTCCTACGCTATAAATTGTTTTTTGTTCGCTGTTTTAATCCTGAAAACGCCTAGGATTATGTCGACATTGCCAACTTAGTAGGCTCAAGGCGCATAGTGCTCCAAGGGTGTCACACAGCATGTCTTTTTGTGCATCCCAGATATCCCCTTGTGAACCTAGAAAAGCGATACCGTTTTCTCCTCCCGCTAAATCAGCATACCACCATTCTACGATTTCGTAGCCTGCAGCAATACTCATAATGACAAAAAGAGCAAATGCTCTTGCTAACCAAGAGGGAGCTAAACGCCGACGAATTACCACTTCTGCAATCGGATAGGCGTACAGCCCAATGGCAAAATGAGCAACTCGGTCAAAATTGTTACGTTCTGAACCAATCAATTGATTGAACCAACCAAATGGCACTTCTGCGAAGGTATATTTGGCACCTATCGTATGCAAGGCCATCCAAATGAATATCAGGCAGTAAGCGGTTTTACTCAGAGGAACTAACGTTGATATCCACCATGTGAGTGCCAGCATGAGCATCACAGGAATGATTTCTGCTATCCATACCGACTGGGAATTTGGGGCGACAGCTGAAAAAATAAATAGCACGGCATAGCCGAGCGTAAACCAAGTGAGTTGGCGAGGTACGGTCATAGTGCATTCAATCCTTGATGGCAGTCAGTTTTACAGCATAGCGAATTCCATAATGATACATGCCATGCGAAACGTATTTAGTGTTGATATTAAACGTTTTTTCTAGAGACTTACGGGGTGGACAATAATCTCACTAATGCATCAGATAGAACAACAATTGGTATTATTACACTGTATTGCAAATATATGGATTTTTGGAGTAAGTCTCAAAACCTAGTAACTATATAAAAATATTAATCATTTACCCTGAAGTATTATCTACCTTGTCCTATTCTTATTGCTAGAGCCATGTCATGCCTTAGTTAACTGTTTGAACGAAATTCATTTTTAGGTTTATTAGAGTATCTAAGGTTGCTAGGAAGATAGTGACACAAATGAGATAAGTGTTACTAGGAAATGGACTCGGGGTCAAAATCCGGTTGCTTTGCCAAGTTTGCTACTCGACAAACGTGATTGGATAGATTTGAATAGAATGACAATTTTCGCAGTGGACGCACTATGTCAGAAACTCACCACCTTACAGCGACGTTTCAGGGCTATATGGAGAACCCATTAGTTTGGCCAATTTTTGAAGTTCTGAAACATCAACCTTCCGGTTGGAAAGTGCATACACTGGCTTCTCATCTTGGTGAAATTGGTTTTATGCCAACATTGGATGACTCGCCAGAAAAAGACCTGTTTAAACGTAATTTTTTAATGATGAATGCGCTCTTTCAGTTGCAAGAGACGCTCTATCCAGAAAAATGGTTGCAGGTAGAAGCAATGGATATCGTATTGAGTCCGATGTTTCAAAGTCAGATGCATTACATTGACACTGAAAATCCGTTACGTGATTACTACATGCAGTGGGAAAACTACGAAGCCAATGAAGGGGAAGTGAAACGGCTACTAAATGAATTCTGGACCCGTTATCGAAAATTTGTTGGTGGCGATGGAGATCATAAAAATCTCAGTCGTCTACAAGCATTGAGGTTGTTTGAACTGGATGAATCAGCGAGTTCTACTCAGATCCGGAAAACCTGGCGCCGCTTGGCACTCCGTTGGCATCCGGACCGAGAAAATGGCAATTCAGAAAAATTCCGAATTTTGTGTGAGGCTTGGCATGTCCTGCGTGATGAGCAATATCAGGACATTTTCAGTTAAGCTTTGAATTGTGCTTGGCGCATACGATTTAACGCTGCCATCACATCGATAGCACGAGGCAATGCCAAATCACCTTGATTTGGCATTGTTTTATACCATTCGTGGTGTAGTAAGGCCTTAATAGTCTCAACAGGCTGTTTGCTCCACCCAGGATTTTGTGCTAATTGGAACCATAACCATCCAATAGCATTCACTTCACTTGCCGATTCAAGTTGTTCTAAGGCTGAGAGATCAACGGTTTCACGGCCAAAACGTAACGTATGTGCGTCTTTGGCACTGACTCGGAATTTGCCATCTGCTAGGATCTTCTGCAAACCACCGCAATGAAATTGGCGAGCTGGTACCTGCTGCAACTCATATTCACATTCGTTATGACGCGTGCTTGGGTGACGAGCGATCACTTCGTGTGCTTTTTCTGTGACATCAATGGCTTGGTAATCTTGCATTTGAATGACGGTGTCTGCAACATCTAAATAGTCTCCCGATCCGCCCATAACAATCAAAGTCGACATATCTAAGGTGTCGCGTAGTTGTCCGATACGATCAACCAGTGGAGTAATCGGTTCATCTCCTTTGCTGACCAGTGCTTGCATGCGTTCATCACGAATCATGAAGTTGGTTGCAGAGGTATCTTCGTCAATGAGTAAGGTCGTTGCACCAGCCTCAATCGATTCTTGTAACCAAGCGGCTTGGGAAGTTGACCCTGAGGCATCTTGTGTACTGAATGAGTGCGTGTCTCGCCCCATTGGTAAATGATTAATGTAGTTTGAAATATTAAGGTTGTGTACACAGCGCCCGTCTTCAGCACGAATCTTCATGGCTTGACGATCGGTTACGCAATATTCACGTCCGTCACTTGGAATGTGGTTATAGATGCCACGCTCTACTGCGGTAAGTAGGGTTGACTTACCGTGGAACCCACCACCGACAACCAAGGTGATCCCTTTTTTGATGCCTAAACCGGTAATGGACCCTTTATTTGGCGTCGTTAATGTGATTGCAAGAGAATCTGGAGCATTGAATGGCACGGCGTCCTTCATCGGTAAATCACTGTTACCCGCGAGGCGAGGTAAGATACTGCCATTGGCAACAAAACCAATTAAGTTATGTTCATTTAGTTGATTGCGCAGAGCTTCCTGGTCTTCAATGACT
The DNA here is from genome assembly GCF_001547935.1 of Vibrio tritonius. Taxonomy (NCBI): domain Bacteria; kingdom Pseudomonadati; phylum Pseudomonadota; class Gammaproteobacteria; order Vibrionales; family Vibrionaceae; genus Vibrio; species Vibrio tritonius. The sequence continues at coordinate 1,386,490 of NZ_AP014636.1, read as the reverse complement.
GCGCAATGATGCGCTAGCGTGTCCAGATCCAATTCTCGCGCCATTGTGGCACGACGGATGAATTTAGGCAGATGGAACGTTAAAAGGTTAATTGCCTTCTTCGCCAAAATTTGGCGACCATCGGCGGGCATATTCACACGAAAACGCAGTTCGATGCCTTCTTCTGTGAATACAACAGACGTTGAATCAAGCACGGTTTGACCGGTTAAGGCAATCTGAACGTCATTTTCATGCAGTGCAAACTGAGCGAAGCTGCGCGCGATAAAATCGCGTGCTGCGATTTGGTAAGCCGCCGATTTATCACGTAGAAACGCTAGACCAGAAGGTGCCCAAGCTCGGAATGCTCGTACACGTGACGCTGGTGCGTATGGATCGGACTGGATGTTATCGATGAACAGATTGAAGTCACCAAAGTCATAGTCGCCTTTGATCTGCTGATAGGCACGATAATTCTGTTTCTCGAGTTTTTTCAGTCTTGAGATTAGTTGATCCATAGTATGACAGCTCGTTTTGTCTGAGGTAAAAGGAGGGGGATTATAAAAACCGTGTTCTCCAGAGTAAAGTCAGGATAGCAACTTAGCGCTGCTTTCGCTGCACATTGGTGGAATTGACAACAAAAAAGCCCGATATTCTTCCCGCTTTTGGCGGTGGAACATCAGGCTAATCGATATTGAACTGAAAATAGGAACGATTTATTCGCTATCTTGCTTCAAATACGGGGTGAGATCGACATCTTGTGCGTAATCAACCGCGTCAAATCCAAAGCCATTTAGCTGCATAAATTCTTGTTTGAATCCTGCGTAATCGCCAAGTTCTCGGAAATTCGATTCGTTAAGTTGATCCAAAATGGCATTCACTTTAACTTGGGTTTCTGGAGCCAGTTCGTAATCATCCATGCGAATTAAACGCTCTCCATCTACATGTACTGTATCTTGTCCGTAGAGCTTATTACGGAATAAACGCTGCATTTGACCAATGGTGTTTTCGTGAGTACCAGTTTCTTTCATCACTTTGTACAGAGCGATCATGTAAGGGCTGAGTCCTGGAATCACCATACTCGCTTTTGTTACGACGGCTTTACACACGGTAGCGTAGGCGCCGCCGTCGTAGTTAGCCAGCTTCAAATTCAGCGAGTGACTGGTTTGATGCAGGTCGATTTTCGCTTGTCCAAGAGTGCCATCGAGATAAATTGGATGGGTGATTTCTGGACCCATATAGGAGAAAGCGATGGTTTTACAGCCTTCGGCAATCGAATCGGCATTGATTAATGCATCTACCCATTTTTCCCAGTCGTCACCCCCCATCACTTTAATGGTGCTGCTGAGTTCATCATCTGACGCTGGAGTCAATTGCAGATTTTGCCACTGATCATGTTCAAGAATAATCGTTGAACCTGCTACGGTATCACCAATCGGTTTGATAAAAGAGTACCAAAACTGGTCAGAGTTAGCCTGACGACGTTTGCCACTCGCAATACTGTAAATAATGAGGTCAACTTCGCCTTCGAAATAAGTTTCAATGGCTTCAATGACCTGATCTTTCAATTCTTGAGAGAAAACATCACCATGAATATTGACCGCAGTTTTACCCGCACTCTCTGCGTGTTTCTTGAAATAGTAATTGTTGTAGAAGCCGGCGCTGCCAGTTTGTGTTTCTGATGGAGTTCTTTCTAATGATACGCCAATGGTATCAGCCTGTGCGCCGCCAAAAGTAAGGGCAATACGTGCTGCCAGACCATAACCAGAAGATGCGCCTAGAATCAGAACTCGTTTTGGCCCTTGAGTAATAGGCTCTTCTTTTTTTACAAACTCAATTTGCTGCAAGATAGCTTGCTCGCAACCTAATGGATGGGCGGTTTTTGCCACCACACCCTTAATAACGGGTTCTATGTGCATTAGTGTCACCATCGTGTTGAACAGAAGGGACGAGAATACCCCATAATTCACGGGGCTTTATTGAGCTAGACCATTAAAAGTGGTGATATTTGTTATAAATATGGGAGTAATTCGTTAGCCATGTAGTGAGCAATCCAGCTTTGAGCCTCAGGTCTTGGGTGCAAACCATCAGGCATTATCCATTCGGGTTTCGTGATTATTTGTTCCAAATAGAAGGGGATTAAGGGCACTTTTTCTTGCTGTGCGACTTTGGCGAAAACCTCATAAAACATAGTGGTATAACGCTTGCCATAGTTGGGAGGCATGCGAATTTGCATCACGATCGCTTTTGCATCGCTTGACTGTATTTGTTGCACAATTTGACGTAAGTTATTGGTAATCAGGGTAGGGGGAAAACCCCGTAGCCCGTCATTTGCCCCCAATTCAACCAATACAACATCGGGGTGATGTTTTGTTAACAACCCGGGCAAACGTGCTAAACCATTTCCTGAAGTGTCGCCAGAGATGCTAGCGTTAATAACAGTAACATTTTTTCCTTTTTCACTCAGCTGTTGACTGAGTAAACTGGCCCAAGCCTGCTCAATCGGCATTTGATAACCTGCGCTAAGGCTATCTCCGAGAATCATTAATGTTTGACTCGTAGCGCTGGTGGAACACAACAATAGTAACAACAAGGAAAGTCTTCGAATCATGCAATCATCCATTATTTCTGCGACATCGTTAACTCAAGTAGTCTCCACCAAACAAGAGCAATTAACAATCTTAAAAAACGTTAGCTTACAAATTTATGAGCAAGAAACAGTGGCGATTGTCGGAACATCAGGCGCGGGGAAATCGACATTGATGACGTTATTGGCTGGGCTTGAAGCACCCACACAAGGTGAAGTTCACCTGCTTGGACACGGGCTGAGTTTGCTAACGGATGAAGAGAGAGCGGCATTGAGAGCTAACTCAATAGGGTTTGTATTTCAAAGCTTTTTGTTGATTCCTAGTTTAACGGCTTTGGAAAACGTTACCTTACCTTGTTTACTGAAAGGGGAAAAAGAAAACATCGAGCGTGCCACTGCATTACTCGAACAAGTTGGGCTTGGGCATCGTTTGCATCATTCTCCGGCGCAATTGTCTGGTGGAGAGCAGCAGCGTGTTGCGTTAGCCCGTGCATTTATGATTCAGCCACAAATTCTGTTTGCCGATGAACCGACTGGTAATCTCGATCAAGCTACTGCGCAAACTGTCATTGATCTGCTGTTCAAGCTCAATCAAGACAATGGCACAACACTTGTGCTAGTGACTCATGATCCCGACTTAGCGGCTCGTTGCCAACGTTGTTTTTATATGCATGCTGGTGAGTTGGAGGAACGTCTATGAGCAGTATTCATGTATCAAACGTTATGAGCAAAGGCCAGCTAAATGGACGTTTGTTACGTTGGAGCTTGGCCGAAATTCGTCATGGTAAACTTTGGCCTGTCGCATTGGCATTAGTTCTTATCATTGCCTGTGTCTTTGCTTTGACAGCCCTGGCAACACGAATGGAGCAAGTGGTCGTAAAGCAGGGTAAAGACGCACTCACCGCTGATACAGTGTTGGTGTCGGGTAATCCTATCCCTGAACAGACATGGGAACGTGTGAAGGCCCTGCCTGTGACAACATCGCTTTTGACTCGGTTTGGTACTATGGCTTTTAGTGCCGATGATAAAATGCAGTTAGTGACGGTGAAAGCGGTCGATAGTGTCTATCCATTGCGAGGTGAAATGCGTTTAGAAGGCACAAATGGTCAGATTGTTCATCATGTAAAACCGGGTGAACTTTGGTTAGATGAACGGCTATTTGCGTTATTAGACGTGCAAGTGGGGCAACACTTAAGTATCGGAGATGCAGACTTTACAATTACAGGGCGTATTGGCGAAGAGCCTGGATTGAGCTTCAACCCATTTCAGCAGATGCCGGCCGTTCTCATTCATCAAGACGATGTGGCGAAAACCGCAGCAGTGCAGATGGGCAGTCGAGTTCAATATCGATTGTTCGTTAATGGCAGTGATTCTGATATTGCTAAGTTAAAGCAGCAAGTCACTTTAACACCAAGTGACCGGTGGCGTGATCAAAGTAGCACCAGTAGAACGTCTGATGTATTTGAACGCACCCAACAATATCTCTCTTTGGCTGTTGCCATTGTGGTTATCATGGCCGCCACCACACTCGTGCTTACTTGTCAGCACTATGTGGCTTCGCGTCAGCAAACCATTGCTATGTTGAAAAGTTTGGGGGCCAGCCGTGGGTGGATAGTCCGTTGGTTGGCGATTCAAACTTTGGTGCTTTACGGGACGGCTGCGATATTGGGCTCATTGGTGGGTGTTGTTTTGGAAATCATGCTCCGTATACCGCTGACAGACATGTTACCGGACCCTTTACCTAGTTACGGTTTTGCGCCATTAGGTTTTGCGCTGCTAACCAGTTTACTCATTGCTATTCCAGCTTTGGGGATTCCTTTTGATCGTTTGTTGATGATACGTCCGGCGCAAGTAATGAATGAGAGTTCGGAGAAAGGGCGTAAAAGAGCATGGTGGCTTGTACTGTTACCCTTGGCTGCATTGGTTTACATGTATCAAGGTAATACGCTGATTTGGTTTGTTCTAATTGGTATTGTGGTCTTGTTTGTGTTGTTGGGTATCACGGGGTTACTGATCATCAAATTAACCAACTATTTGCCTTTAAGTCCAACGGTTAAATTAGCGATCAGTCGATTACAACGATCTGGAGCGGCGAGTACGCTGCAGTTTGGTGCTTTATCGCTTTCTTTAATGCTACTGGCTGTGATGTGGTTGGTTCGTACCGATTTGTTAACCGATTGGCAACAGACGCTCCCACCGGATGCGCCGAATGCGTTTGCGATCAATATTGCTCCGTATGAAAAAGAGAGTTATCTGCAAACTCTGGATGCCGCCAAGGTTGAAAGATCACCTGCTTATCCTATCTCCCGAGGTCGACTAACGTTGATTAATGGGCAAAATGCTAAGGAGCGCGCTAATGGCCAAGAAGGGGAAGATGCTTTAGGTCGTGAGTTGAATTTCACATGGGGTGAAAATCTACCAGATTACAACCCTATTGTTGCTGGTGTTTGGCAAGCGCAGGGGGCGGTGTCGGTAGAAGAAGATCTCGCCAGAGATTTGGGGATCAAGATTGGCGATGAGCTGACTTTTGTGATTAACAGCGAAACTTTTACTGCGAAAGTAAACACTATACGTCATGTGGAATGGCGTCAAATGAAACCCAATTTTTACTTTATATTCAGTCCGGATGTAATGGCGTCTGTCCCTGCAACCTGGCTGGTGAGTTTTCGCCTAAGTGATAAAGACAACCCTTTGCTAGTGACCCTATCACGACAGCACCCAACGGTGAGTCTCATTGATATTCGCTCTATGGGAGCAAAAATTGAGAAGTTGCTGCAGCAGATTGTTTGGTCGATGACGGTACTGGCTGGGCTTGGGGTGATTGCTGGGGTTTTATTGATTTTCACGCTGCTACGCTTGAGCTTGAGCCAACGCCAACAAGAGATCCAACTTTACCGAACCTTGGGGGCGAGTAGAAAAAGAGTGATACGAACGATCTGGGCAGAATTCGGTTTACTTGCTCTCGTTGCTGGTTGGGTCGCTTGTATTGGTGCCGATGCAGTGGTTGGAGCGATTATGATGTACGGATTTGATATGCAACCAAAGCTGCATATTATGCTGTGGATCGTGTTACCAATAGTAACATTTGCCATCTTAGCGGTGGTAGTAAGCAGTTTACTTCGTAGGTTGCTAATCCCTTTAAATAAAGCGTTTAGCTAGCTTTTTATCTTCTGATAAATTTAGTTATCCACAAAAACAGTGGATAAAGTTTGGGATAACTCAGGCTGTTGATAACTCGTGTTTTGGCGCTAGCCTTTACCGCACCGTTGGATCAGGCAGATGCGTTATGCACAGTATGGCAAAATCAACGATCGCGAAGATCTCAGTCAAGCTTTTTTTTTGAAAAATTTGGCTTGAAAAAATGGTATTCACGTATACGCATATTATGGCGTTGTGCAAGTGAGTTCGCCATTCGTTTACTTCGCTGTTATTATTTATTTAGCAATGATCGGAAAAGGCTAAGACCGCGTAAAATTTGTGATTTTTTTCACAATCAACTCGTTTTAGAATGGCCGAACAACAATGATGAGTAAGAGTGTAATGGTAAAGACAGACCTGAAAACCAACCGACCTAAGATCGCAATTATTGGCGGCGGTGTGGCGGGCGCAACAGCGGCTGTGCACCTAGGTGAATTAGGTCAAGATGTGCTTTTGATCGAAAAAGGAGAGGGGCTGGTCAATGGACCACCAATTTGTCACTTGCATGCTGGAGGTAACCTCTATCGTGAAATTTCGGAGCAGCAATGTATTGAATTGCTTCGTCAATCATTAGAGACGGTACGACTTTATCCACACACTCTCAATAAACGTCCGACAGTGATTGCGGTGCCCAATAGTGATCCGGGTGACCCAATGGATATTTTACCTCGCTTAAATACCCTTCGTTCAGCTTATCAGTTGTTAGTTAATGAAGATGCGCGTAATCAGTTGTTGGGTAATCCTAACGATTATTTTCGCACCTACAATCGCATTGAACTTGAAGCATTGCAGCAGTGTACTCAGCCAGAACATCCAAGCACTGTTGATGAATGGATGATCCCAGTGGTACAAAATATCAATCTTGATGCAATCAAATATCCGCTGATTGCTGTACAAGAGTATGGATGGAGTGTGTTTCGGTTAGGCGCTAGCGCGGAACTTGTTCTTGAACGCTTGCCGAATTGCGATGTGCGCACACAAACTACCGTCATTGATCTTGAATACACAGATGCTCAGTGGCAAGTGACGCTTCTTAGTGACCTCGGTGTCAAAGAGCAAGTTACCGTCGATTATGTAATCAATGCTTGTGGTTATCAAACCGGCTCAATTGATGATATGGCTCGCCATTATCGTAAGCGTTTGGTGGAGTTTAAGGCGGCTTATGTCACTCATTGGCCAGATTGTCAGCAGTTATGGCCTGAAGTGATCTTTCATGGACAGCGCGGTACGCCAAACGGAATGGCGCAACTGACGCCTTACGCCGATGGTGTGTTTCAACTGCACGGTATGACGGAAGGTATCACTCTATTTAAAGATGGCTTAGTGAGTTCTGATTTACGTTCAGCCCAACCCGTACTGCCGACGTATTTACAAACAAAGCTAACTCAAGGATGGAGTTTGGATGCTCAGATCGAACGTACCGATCGCGCAATTTCACACATGAGTCAGTTTATGCCCACGTTTAACAGTGCGGGTATTGCGGGCAAGCCGTTGTTTGGTGCCCAACAGATCCCGGGAGATGATGCGACGCTGCGTGCGGCTGATGTGAGCTTTGAAGAAGATCATTATGCGCGAATTGAAATAGTGAAAGGGTCATCAGCGTTATCTGCGGTACGTAAAATAGCTCAGCAGTGGCAATTGGCTGCTGCGGATGGTGTGCAAGACATAGAGTTAACTCACCCCATCAGTATGAAGCTTACTGCTCAGCAAGTGGAAGATAAGGCGCTAGCAATGGCCGATGATCGAGGTTACCCACAGGCGCTTGCAAAAGTGCTTGGTGAATAACTCTGTCAGCTCTGGAGATGCGATAGCATTTTGTTATGGATTGAGGTGATACCGAATCTTTTCAATTAAGGCAATCGCATCTTTGTTATCGCCATGGACACATAAGGTATCTGCTTCCATGGGAATGACAAAACCATCAGCGCTAGTGACTTTGCCATAGCGCGCAATCTGCTTCACCTGATTAATAATATCTTCTTCTTTTGCCAGTACAGAGCCCTTTTCTGTGCGTGGCATTAAACGTCCGTTGCCTTGGTAGGTTCGATCGGCGAAAGCTTCAAATAGCAGTGGTACATCATACAGATCCGCTACATCAAGAAATTCTTGGTTGTTACTGGTTGCCATGATCATGAGTGGGACGTTGAAACACGAGACTGCATCCACAACGGCACGAAACACATCTGGTTGATTCATCATGTCGTGGTAAAGCGCCCCATGCGGTTTGACATAGTCTAAACGGGTATTTTTACTTTCGCAGAGTGCTTTTAGTGCACCAATTTGGTAGATAAGCAGTTCGCTGATTTCTTGCTCGGTAAACGCCATCGCTCGACGGCCAAAGCCTTGTAAATCAGGGTAGCTTGGGTGAGCACCAATCATGACTTCATGCTCTATTGCTAAGTCGATCGTACGGCTCATCACATGAGGATCGGAAGCGTGGAAGCCACAAGCGATGTTCGCCATATCGATCCAAGGCATTACTTGCTCATCATCCCCCATTGTCCAAGCGCCAAAACTTTCGCCCATATCGCAGTTCAACGTAATATTCTGTAAAGTCACGTGCCATATCCTTCTGCCAATTCTGCGTTAAAGCCTAGTCATGAATGACGATTTATGCAGAAAATGCTCATGTTGCATCACCATTTTATGTTTAGATGCCATTCGGTTAACCGAATTGAGCTTACTGAGTCGTCAGTGGTGAATTCTTTGCCGAGTGTAACCTAGGTTACTGAGAATAAGTTAGCGCAATTTGTCATCTTCGTATCACGAATGTCATATTGGGGTTAATCTCAACCTTTAAGACTCTAACACCGTGATTTAAAAATAATTAACCGTTACAATCAAGCAAACATTAAATGGAGGCTAGGTATGAAGGTTTTAGTTACAGGTGGTATGGGCTACATTGGCAGTCACACATGCATTCAAATGATTGAAGCAGGAATGACACCTGTTATTCTCGATAACCTTTACAACAGTAAAGCGAGCGTGTTGGAACGTGTGAAAAAGGTGTCTGGAGTTAAACCTGAGTTTGTTCAGGGCGATATCCGCGATAAAGCTTTACTTGTTAGCACGATGCAGAAGTATGGTATTGACGCTGTGATTCATTTTGCCGGTTTAAAAGCGGTAGGTGAATCGGTTCAAAAACCGCTGGAGTACTACGACAATAACGTAAATGGCACATTAGTGCTTGTTGACGCAATGCGTGAAGCCGGTGTGAAATCAATCGTGTTTAGTTCTTCTGCCACTGTATATGGTGACCCAGCGAGCGTACCTATTACTGAAGATTTTCCAACCAGTGCAACGAACCCGTACGGCCGCAGTAAATTAATGGTTGAGGAGTGTTTAACCGACTTCCAAAAAGCCAACCCTGATTGGAGCATCACACTCCTGCGTTACTTCAATCCTGTTGGTTCTCATCCATCCGGTGAGTTGGGAGAGGACCCACAAGGCATTCCAAATAATTTGATGCCATTTGTGTCTCAAGTTGCAGTAGGTCGTCGTGAATTCCTGTCAGTTTTTGGTAGTGATTACCCAACGAAAGATGGCACAGGTGTGCGAGATTACATCCATGTAATGGACCTTGCTGATGGCCACATTGCAGCTTTAAACCGTGTTGGCAAGCAAGCGGGTTTGCATGTCTATAATTTAGGTACAGGAAATGGTTACAGTGTGCTGGATATGGTGAAAGCCTTCGAAAAGGCGTGTGGTAAACCAGTACCTTACCAATTGGTTGAACGTCGCCCGGGTGATATTGCTGAATGTTGGGCAGATCCAAGCAAAGCTCAGAACGATTTAGGGTGGAAAGCGGTGCGTACTTTAGATGAAATGACGCAAGATACTTGGCGTTGGCAATCGAATAACCCACAGGGTTATCCGGAAGTATAAATATACCCGAATGACCTCAGACACAGCATCTTGAGGTCATTTGGAGATATAATTAGTGGTTATTTTTAATTTTCTTCAATAACATTTAGATAACTTTTAATGTTATTTTGTATCTTGCAGCGAGATATTTCCCAACATACTTTTATCGAACCGTATGAAATCATTGCATAGGATAAAAGTTCTATACTTTCTTCAGATACATTTTTCACTTCTCTGACAAATGCATGTTGTAATAATGTTTTCCATAATTCATTCATGCCATAAAATCGGGAAAATACGATTAGCATAAGAGTAGCCATTATGACAATGTTAATGCTACGAGCTGATAAAATAATATTCATTTCCGCAAACGTTTTCTTTCCGCCTTGCTTTGCAAATATGAGTGCAGACAAGGTGACAATGACCGCTGGAACTTGCCATGCACCATGATAGATATTATCTAAAAGCCCATCGTTTTCACGGATGAAAAGTACAAGGTAAAAGCTACCAATAAGCCAAGCGGCATGGCGTAACTCAGGTTTACGCTTACCTAAGTAAAAGAAACTGAAAATAGAAATACACAGTAAGACAAGCTGTGCCATCTCGGTAACCGAATTTTCGCCCATGTCATTATGAAAATATAATACGTCTAGGCGGATACATAAACTCACTAGAATAAGTAGCCCTGTAATAATAAGAGCATTAATTATTGCTTTATTGATCATAATAATTCTTAAATATAGATATACATATTGTGTGACATTAATCTAGAGGTAATGAAATTGACAAATAAAATGGATAGTCGTCTCTAGACGAGGTGAATATTATCAGGGCAAAAAACGCTCTTGTCAAATAATGAGATCGCGATCACGTTTGTTATAAAGGTAGGATTATAGGTAAAGAGATTATTGATTCAAATAATAAAGAGATAGAGTGCATATTACTTCTTGCTTTCGTAAAGCATGGCAAAGAAAAGGTACCGCGTAATAAAAACTTATCTGATTTAGGTGAATGGGCATATACATATACCCAAATGACCTCAAGATGCAGACTTCAGAGCTTCATCAACGAGCACAGGTCAAGCTCAATGACGGAAGGAATGGTTATTCCCTTTCAACGTAATTGTATAAAAAGCGCGAGTGAAACACTCGCGCTTTGTCGTTATATTCAGTATTGCCGATTTAAGTAATCGTTACTACCCGTTATCGTTACATTGCACCAAATGCCATGCTGATATCTAACGTTGCATTAAATGGCTGACCCACGGCGATAGCGTAAGCAGAACTTCCGATTGACGAGGTGTAGTATTCCTTATCAAAAACATTATTCAAGTTCAGTTGAACCTTAATCGGATTAGTGGTTTTGAACGTGTAAGCAGCAAACAGGTCGGCAATTGCATATTCAGGTAAATAGAATGAGTTATCGTTATCACCCGCACGTTTTGAAGCGCCATGCACGCCGCCACCGTAACGAAGATTGTCATTATCTTGGAATAAATTGCCGTGATTGTAAGAAAGGAAAAGTGACGCAGTATGTTTCGCTACGTTAGGTAAGGCTTTGCCTTCGTAATCTGGGTCTTTCAAGACTTTGGTATCGGTATAAGCATAGCTACCAATGGCTTGTAAACGCTCGGTGAGCTGGGCTGTCATATCTAACTCAATACCTTGCGAACGGACCAAACCCGCTGTGTTATAAACCGTCATACCATCAACGGTTTCTGAATACGCAACATTCTTTTTGCGTGCGTGGTAGGCGGCGAGAGTTGCGTTTATGCGCTGATTAATATCAAACTTGCTTCCGACCTCGTAAGAAATGCCTTCTTCGGGATCTAAGTTACCGTATTCGCTAGTCATTGAGCTATTAGGACGGAAGGTTTTACCGACGTTCGCGTAGAGTGAAACCATAGGGTCAACTTTCCAAATAACGCCGGCGTTTGGCAATAAGGCATGGCCATTTGTGTCGGTATTTTGTGTATCGCCTCGACCAGCCACAATGTCATATTGTTGGTAACGTAAGCCGCCCACAAGAATCCATTGATCGTTTAGATGGAACTGATCTTGACCGTACACAGACGTTGTATTGATGGTTTCGTACTCTAACACCGCACTTGATGCATCATAGGTACAACCTTCCATTTGACCATATGTAGGATCGTTAACATTAAAGTTCGAGTTTTGATTACAAGTTTGCAGTTTTGATCGGCGAGTTTTCTCGCGATCATATGACGCGCCAAACAGCAGATCATTTTGCTTTTGAAATAGGTCAACACTGCCGGTCAAGTCACTGCGTACCGCATGGGTTTTGACTTTATAGAAACCTCGAACATCGGCTCTGCGCTTTACAGCGCCAGTCGTGGAATTGTAGCTACGAGTCCGTACTTGATTAGCTTTAAAATCATCTTGTGAATAGGCATAACGCGTATCGAGATTCCAAATGTCATTTAGCGTTTGGTTTAGCGAGATTTTGGCTAGGTCTGAGTCACCTTCGTATTTTGAAAGCGGCTCGTCCAGCCGAGTTCGTGGACTTACATTGACGAACTCATTTTTCTCGGTGTCGTAAATGGTACCGCGATCATAAGGAATCAGATAATGCTGGTGGAAGTAGGATAAAACCAATTCAGTTGTATCAGTGCTCCACATTAGTGATGGAGCAACTGTCCAATTGCGATTTGTGCCAAAGTTACGCCAGTAGTCACTGTCTTCATATTCACCGATAAAACGGTAGGCAAATTGGCTGTCGCTAATGCTGTCGGTGATGTCTAAACCGTATTTTTGACCGTAGCGACCAGCTCCCATGGCAGAGAGTTTCGACCATACCTTAGCTCCAAATTCCGTTTGTGGCTTTTTGGTAACCAAATTCACCATCCCGCTTGGATCTAATACCCCATAAAGTGTGGATGATGGTCCTTTTAGTACCTCAACTTGCTCCGTAGTGGCATTAAATGAATGAGGTAGCGCGGTTTTAAGTCCGTCCGTCAATATTGAACCATCTCTAGACGCGCCGAAACCACGACGAATGATCGCGTCGTCTTTACCACCAAAGTTATTGGTTTGTGTTATTCCACTGACATTGGTTAATGCGTTAATCAAGGAATCGGAGTTTTGATCTTGTAAAACTTGAGCGCTTACAGTGGCCACCGCTTTGGGAATATCCATCACTGAAACATTCCCCCTTGTAGCGACGGAACTGCTCGGCATCGTGTAACCAATTTGGTGTTGCTGAGCTGTTACGACAATGGTTTCGGGCTCTGGTTGGTTGTCAGTTGCGTGCGATTCTTCGGCGCGCACTGGCGTTGCGAACATCGCTAATACCAGTGGTGACAATGTGAGTGTGTAGCATTTTAATTGGTGACGAACAGCGTAAGAAGCGCTTGGGCGAACAATCTTAGAAGTGGTTAATATCATTGATTTTCTACTTTTGATAAAGCGTGTTATTTATAAAATTTGTTGCAAAGTGTAAAAATGTGAATAACAAAGGGCACGTTTTCTCATACTTGGAAGATAAATACAAATGATTTTCATTAGTAAAATCAATATTAGTAAATTAGCGATAATCTAAGTGTCTGATGAATGATCCGAACGGGGTATTTAGTGTGATATTGATCGACTGTATTATGTTGTGATCTGTAATTGATCTTGGCAATGAGTAAAACTTGCGACATTGAGATTTGGGAGATGATATCGTGTCAGTTGGCAAAACCATATTAAGTCTAGTGTTAATGGGTAGCTCTACCTTGAGCTGGTCATCGCCTTGGCTTAATTTTTCTGGACAAAAAGACCAGTGTGAACCTGCTAACTTGTCATTAATGGTATCTTCGTATGGTGTGGAAAGCAGATCGAGTGATGCTCAATGTTTATTTGAAACTGCCAAATTTTCTCCAGCAGGTTGGGATCTCGCTCCTGTTACTGTGACTTCGCAAAAGATATGGCAATGGTATAGTGATGAACCCATTATTAAGGCGTTGCCAGCATTGGGTACCGTCAGTTTTTCTTTTGGGCAAGATGCATTCAAGCAAGAAAAGTTAGATGATTTGTTGCGACCGCGTACTGAGCAAGGTTCACGCATTCGCTTAGCCGTAGAATACAGCACCAAGCTATTTGATAATGAACTCACATTTGTTCCTATGGTGAGTAGAACAACATTATGGTCTGAATCAGAAAGCGGCTCTCGCCAAGCTTCAGATACTTATCAGCAAATTCATAAAGAAGAGTTATCGATGAGTTACGGTTATCCGTTAACGTCGAATTTGGGCTACTCTACCTATGTTTATGGTATCTGGAGTTCAGATCGTGTTGGCAATGCTCCGGTTTCCGTGGTGAATGATTACGCGTTGCATGGTTTTGAGTTTGTGCAAACCACCGGAAGCGAAGGTTATTTTTGGCGCAATGATTTGAATTACGATTTAGGTGATATCCCTGATGTCGGTAAAGTGATGACGATACTGTCTATCGACATGGGGCAAATTGGGCAAGACCGCTTTTATACGTTAGCAAATGATACTGTGGTTGGTGCCGCGTTATCGGTTATGTTGGCGCATCAACGTTATGAAACGACTTTGTCGCTGGGTTTACCTGTCGATCATCCGAGCGAATTTTACACCGACCAATATACGTTGTACTACTGGTTTAAAGTGAAGCTTTAATCTCGTTATCGTAGAGCGTTACCGCAAGTCACGATGATATTTGTTCTTCAAGGTTTGGCAATATCTCGTGTTCTATACAAAACAAAATTAGGGCGCTGAATTAGGAGTTGGTTTTATTCCATCGCCATAGCCAAGGCGGGGTAGGAGCGGTTTGCGGAATTTGAGAAAGGTTGAAATAACGCTCTGCAACTAAATAGCTTAGTAAGCGTTCTTGTCCGAGCTGCTTAAACTGGGCAACCCACTGATTGGCATTTGAGATGATCTGTTCAGCTTCGTCTGGATGAGCAAGATAGTAGTCCATCTTTTCAATCAGGTCAGAAAAGTCATCTTTAAGCTCCACATAATGCACGCCAGGAATCAGTTTTCCTTCCATGAACCATGTCTCGAAGACCAATTTCGGGGTCATAACAAGCGATTGAGATGACATAATCCATTTTAGGTTAGTGGCTACATCTTTCCCTTCTAAGCTCAATATAAACTTGTAATTAAGCTGCTCTTTGATGCTCATTTTAGGCAAAACATAGCGCAGTTGATCGTGATCTTCGGTATCGGTTCGTCCGACGTTACAGCGTGGGTGAGAAAAATAGGTTTCTAGGAGTAAACGTCGATTAGGACGAAAACCACTGCCTCGCCATACGACACGATCCAATTTTTCACTGAAGCTGAGTTTATCTTTCACAAAACGATAGTGTCGTACTTCATTAAGCTTGAGCAAAATGGAATTGTGGTTATGGCCCGCGATTGGGCGACTTTTCACAAACGTAGGTGAACTTGGGACTTCTGTTACGTCGCCATGGATAAAATCAAAACTGAAATTCGGATCAAACCCTTTAATGACTTTAAGCATGTCGTAATAGTAGGTGCTGCCACAGTTTTTCTTAAAATGAGAGGCTTGTTTTGCTTCGGGGGTAGTGGAGAAACGGTGTTGTACTTGATGATAGTAATTGAGCCGCTGTTGCATGGATTGGCGTTGCTCATGACTGAGACGGTTAAGGCGATAATTGACATATCCGCGCATGATGGGGTTAGGAACTAAACTGTACATTACGCTGGATAAATAATATTGAATTTTGCGCATCCCAACTCTCTTATTTATATGAGACATTAACTTATGGAGTGTTACGACGCCGTTAAGTTAATTCAGAACCATCTGATAGTTAGTGTGCTGGAGTTAAATGACAGTTAGGTTGCAGTTAGGCGACAAAAAAGGGAATTTTTATGGATCGATTTTTCATGGATCGATTTGTGAGGTCATTTGGGTATAAAAGAAGAGCGAACATCCCCAGCCTTATAAAGGATGCACTGGGGATGGAGTTAGAGTCTTTGGTGTTTAATCGGGTGTTATCAACCGACAGTGATTGATTTAACCTAGTGCGGGCAGCACGCCTGCTGTTACTAGCAATTGCACTCCTATAATCATTACCCCGACTACGCCTGTCAATACCAGCGCAGGAGTGCCGCCTCCAACTTGGTATTTTACATCTGACTTTTGTTGGCGCACTTTTACCACCATAAATAATGGTAAGAAAATGGCTAAGATGGCTAAAGCGATTGCAGCGTAGCCTAGTGCCATGATAAAGCCTTCTGGGTAAAACAACGCAAACGCTAGAGGTGGTAAAAACGTAATCATGGCTGCGACTGGGCGATTCATGCTTGCCGTACTATTTTTACGCAAAATATCACCAAGAAATTCAAACAGACCTAAGCTTACGCCCAAAAATGAGGTCAATAATGCTAGGTCAGCAAAAATGCCGATGACGTTGCTTAAATTCGAATGATGCACTTTGACCGCTAAGGTGCTGATCAGGGCAGACAATCCAGAGTTATCAACCAATTCGTTCTGGCTAACGACGCCTAATGTAACGAGCTGCCAAAAAACATAGATGATCAACGGAATCGCAGAACCCAAAATAATGGCTTTACGCAGTGCCGGAGTGTCACCATCAAGGTAGTTCACAATCGCTGGAATGCTGCCGTGAAAGCCAAACGAAGTGAAAATCACAGGAATCGCAGCCACAATCAAACCTTGTTGAAGTGGCATGCTTAGTAAGTAAGATTCCGTTACGTTCGGCGCTAGAAAGAATAACACGAGCACCATTGCAATCAGCTTGCCAGTAAACAGTACACGGTTAACTCGGTCTACAGTACCTGTACCGATAGTAACTACCGCAGCCACAATAACCGTAAACAGTAATGTGCCCACAGAACCTTGCAACTCTAGCCCAAGCATATCGTGCATGCGATCACTGAACTGCGCGCCGCCACCGGCGATGTAAGCAGCACAGAGCGAATAGAAAAGAAAGAGCATGGCAAAAGTGGCAATCCATTTGCCTTTTTCACCCAAAATTTGTTTCGCTAGTGTGTGCAAAGTGGCATTGCTTTCGGCGTATTGATGTACTTCTACCATCAATAGGGCAGTGAACGACATAAGTACCCACAACGCGACCATGATCATCAGCGATGTAGAAAATCCAATTCCGGCAGAGGCAAGTGGTAGGGCTAACATTCCCGCACCAATAGTGGTACCGGCAATGATCAAAGTACTACCTAGAAGCTTTGATTTCATCATAATGTAAACTTTATTATACGGTTTAATGTTTTTGCTAAAGAGTTTTGTTCGTTTATTAGTCAACCAACTAGCAATATGTTGTGTTTATCCGGTTATTCTCCAAGACTTAATCTTGCCAGTCAATCTATTTGTAAAAATAAAAATCCAAAATTGTACATTAATGTTTACAATAGTGGCGAGCAAAGATGTGGTGACATGAATGTCGGATTTGTGTTAAAGGTAGTTATACCTAAGTGACTTCAAGATACATCCTTGCTGAAACAGTATCTTGAGGTGAATTGGGGATACTCGTTTTGATGTTGTCATGTTATTGACATAAAAGCGATATAAAAAGGACACAGCGACATTAGTTTCGCTGCATTATCTTGTTGAGCTCTTGAAAGTCGTGCTATTCGCCACGATATATAAGTTCAGCTAGGTAGTACCCACGTATTGGGATAATCACATTGATATGGTCATCTTGCTGAAGCAGCGATGCACCGAAAACTGAATAATGATTATCACGAATACATCGGGGTTAATAATGATAAGAAGGAGGTCGACTATGAGTGACCAAATTAATCAGCAAGACGATAGTCTTGAACTGTTAGATGCCATGGAGATCGGTTTTGATCTCAGTGAGTATCAAGAAACTCGTAGTGATGAAAACGATTCATCACGGGCATAACTAGAAGTTGCCAGCGCCCAGCGCTGGCTTCAGTCTTTCTGCTATTCTCTTTATCTTTCTAAATCCATACCGTGAACGCCACACATGAACTATCTCGCCCATTTACACATTGCTGAACATAGCCAAAGTAATTTGCTTGGTAACTTACTGGGGGATTTTGTTAAGGGAGCGCCACATGGTCGATATTCAGACGAAGTGGTACAAGGGATCTTGCTGCATCGATGGGTTGATGCTTATACCGATCGTCATGACATCATCAAACAAGCAAAGGCATTGTTTCCAAAGCCGCTGCAACGCTTTGCGCCTATCGCTCTCGATATGTTTTGGGATCACTGCTTGGCGTCTCGTTGGAATGAATTTTCAGCACTGGATTTAACGGAGTTTGTTGCCCATGCTAAGCAGCAAGTTAAGCATTCCTATGAACCGGATTTGCCAGCTCAGTATCTGCGGATGACAGATCGTATGTGGTCGGGACGATGGCTTGAATCATATCAAGACTTCGATAATATTGAATTTGCACTTAAACGCATCGCCACACGTAGTGAGCGCATTGCTCCGGTGGCTCTCTGCAGTCAGAGTTTATTGGCTAATTATGCTGCGTTACAGACACTATTTACCGATTTTTATCCGCAAGTGTTAAACGAAGCCAAACGGGTTCAACTCTGATACAATTCGCGTCCTTCATGGTAACAGGTAAACATCATGTCCGAAAAGACGCCAGAAATTCCATCCACATTCGGCCAATTAGGCATCAATCCGGCTTTGATCTCTCAGCTGCAATCACTACGTATTCAACAGCCTACTCCAATTCAAGAACAAGCCATTCCCCATGTACTGGCTGGACGCGATGTATTGGCAGGAGCACAAACTGGCACAGGAAAAACGGCGGCTTATGGCTTGCCCCTGATTCAGCGTCTACTTGATGATAAAACCGAGGAGCCACTTGCCAAAGGCGATGTTCGTTCACTTATTTTGGTTCCAACCCGTGAACTGGCTCAACAGGTATTAGATAACCTAGTTTCGTACGCCGAAGGCACTTCCCTTAACATTGTTGCGGTTTACGGTGGCACTAGCATGAAAGTGCAAGTTAATAAACTGGCGGCAGGGGCCGATATTTTGATCGCAACTCCCGGTCGTTTGCTGGATCATGCGCATGTAAAGACCCTAACTCTTGCAACGACGAAAACCTTAGTTTTAGATGAAGCTGATCGCATGTTGGACATGGGCTTTATGCCCGATATTCAACGTGTACTGCGTCGTCTACCTCAAGAACGCCAAACCCTGTTTTTCTCGGCAACCTTTAATGCCAAAGTAAAATCTATCGCGTATCGCATGATGGAAGTGCCTGCAGAGGTACAGGTGACCCCACAAAACTCAACCGCCGACACGGTTGAGCAGAAAGTATATCCAGTGGATAAAAAACGTAAGCGGGAACTGCTGGCTTATTTGATTGGTTCTCGTAATTGGCAGCAGGTACTGGTGTTTGTAAAAACCAAACAGGGCAGTGACGCGTTAGCCAATGAACTCAAATTAGATGGCATTAAAGCCGCCTCTATCAACGGAGATAAAAGCCAAGGTGCGCGCCAAAAAGCCCTTGATGATTTTAAAGCAGGAAAGATTCGTGCGTTGATTGCCACGGATGTTGCTGCTCGTGGCCTCGATATTGCGCAATTAGAGCAAGTGGTCAACTTTGATATGCCGTTTAAAGCAGAAGATTACGTGCATCGAATTGGTCGCACAGGGCGAGCGGGACATCCAGGACTTGCCGTTTCACTGCTGGCTCGTGATGAAGAGCCGATGTTATCTGCCATTGAACGTTTGCTTGATAAACGTTTGTCGCAGGAGTGGTTAAGTGGATTTGAACCAACCTTAACCACGCCAGTTATGGCAGATGGAACACCTAAGAGACAAAGTCGCTCTGCAGAGAAACGTAAGCTCAAAGCAAAACTTAAAATTCATGCTGGTCGCGGCAAACGTGGTAACAAATAGTGCGATGAATTTGTCGTTAGAGATAACTAAAAAGGTGGCTAGGCCACCTTTTTAGTTATGATATGAAAGAGAACACGTCGCGAGCGAGGAGTGTTCATTCGCTAACTTAATTTGGGGTAATATCACCCCAATCGCATTTCATGTCATACACTAATTCTTGAATGCTTTTCGGATGTTCAACGTTTTCTTCATCAACGTGATATTTAGCAACCAAGGTTTGATTAAAGAGATTGAGGTGGAGTAGTAGACATTCGTTCAAGTCAGTGGTGACCTCAGACCATGTCTCTTTTAAAAATGGTGTAAGGCTAGCAGCACTGTGCGCAAACATTAACAGTTGCCATTTTACTTCCCAAACATTGAGGCTTTTATCAGGAAACTGTTGATTGTATTCGCCTGCTAGCTCTTCAATAACATGTTCGATTTCTCCTGCCGTACCAATGTAATAATCAAATAACGCATCGTCTTGGCGAACGGAATCGGCTATCAATTGAATCGGCTTACGATTGACCAAACTATGTGCGAGCAAGCGTAAGGTAAAGCGGTAAAGTAAAATATTGGCCGGCGTTTCTGGTGGAATGTGCGATAGAATCAATTTCATGTACTGCGACATGTAAGAATGCAAACCATCACTGATTGCATGCCAAATCTTTTCTTTGCTGCCAAAGTGGTGGCGCAACAGGCTGTGTGATACACCGGCTTTATCGCTTATTTGGCGCAATGATACTTTGGCATAGCCAAATTCACAAAAGAGGTCTGCCGCTACCGTTAGAATTGTAAAACGGGTTTTTTGTGCATCTTCCGCACTACGGCGCCCTTGTCGTTTTTCTCTCATTTTTACACTAAATTACTATCGTCGTTGTGATAAATTTGCTGAATGAAGCAGCCTATGCGGTTGTTCGCTCAAGATCAACCTAAGTCGATATAGGTTGAGCCTACTTTTCGCCCAAAGTAAACATAACTGATTGTTTATTAGCCACTTGATGCAGGCTTTCGCTACAGCCCATAACAGCACAGACTCTGATTATAGAATAAAGTATTTACCCTAATTTACAAAAAGAGTAACAAAATACTTAATCTAGATGACCACAGAGTTTCGCTTTATAAAGACAAGCGATGGTTTTGGAATCGGTAATCTCTCCTGACACAATCATCGATTCTAGTTCTGCAATTGAGTAGCTGCATACTTCAATTATTTCATCTTCATCACACTCATAACGCGCTGTTTTGTTTAATCCTTTAGCAATGAAGAGATGCTGGATTTCATCGCACATGCCAGCCATGGGAGTCAATTGACCCAACGCTGTGTAATGTTCAGCACTGTAACCTGTTTCTTCTTCCAACTCGCGCTCGGCGCAGTTAAGCGGGTTTTCACCTAACTCCATGGTGCCTGCTGGGACTTCAAGCATCCATTTTCGTAGTGATGGACGATATTGATACACCATGACGATCTGGTTGTCTTCGGTGAGAGGAATGATGACGGCCGCACCCGGATGGACAATGGTAGTATGTGTGATGGATTTGCCGTTGGGAAGTTCCATGTCTTGCTCGGTAAGAGAGACGGTTTTTTTCCACTGATGAATCGTTCTATTCATGACTTAGGTCTTTATTTTCCCTTCAATGGGTCAGTACCATAGCGTAAATCGACCGTGATACCCAGATGCTTTTGGCGATTTAGTTAAACTAAGGTTGCTATTCTTGTCATATTTGCAAACAATAAATAAAAATAGAGTCATTCAGTCATAAATTGCGCAAAGCGAATAAAACAGCATATTAGCTGTGCTAAACAATAGAAGTATGACATGAAGATAAAGAGTCGAATCGCACGCCAAGGAACCCAGTATGACCTCATCACCTAAGGCTAATCATGCACATCAAGCATTGCTTTCTGAACGTATAACAAAACTTGCAAAAGCATTGAGCGAAGGGGTTTACGAGCGTGAACATACAATAAAGCTTTGCCTGCTGGCGGCATTAAGTGGAGAGAGTGTCTTTCTTCTTGGTCCTCCGGGTATTGCGAAAAGTTTGATTGCCAAGCGTTTGATTCAGGCATTTGACCAAAGCAGCTATTTTGAATACTTAATGACCCGATTTTCTACTCCGGAAGAGGTATTTGGCCCGCTGAGTATTCAAGAATTGAAAGACAATGGACGTTATGTTCGTTTAACCCAAGGATATCTTCCTAAAGCGCAGGTTGTCTTCCTAGATGAAATTTGGAAAGCAGGCCCCGCTATCCTCAATACGCTCTTAACGGTTGTTAATGAGAAAACGTTCAAAAACGGCAGTGAAATAGAGAAAGTTCCAATGCGTTTGTTGGTATCGGCCTCAAACGAATTGCCGGAAGAAGATAGCGGTTTAGATGCACTTTATGACCGCATGCTGGTGCGCCTGTTTGTGAACCGAATTCAAGACCGACAGAACTTTAAGTCGATGTTAACTGTCGGAACCGCACAAGAAGCAAAAGTACCGCAAGGCCTTGCTATCACTGATGAAGAATATCATTTATGGCAACATGAGTTGGATCAAATGACGATCAGTGATGATGTGTTTGATAAGCTCTATCGCATCAAAACGCGCCTTGAATCCCATGAGAAAGAAGTGATTGACCTTTATGTGTCGGACCGTCGTTGGAAAAAAGCAGTAAAATTGATTAAAGCGAGTGCTTTCTTTAATGGTCGCGATAGCATTAACCCGCTCGATCTCTTACTCCTTGAGCATTGTTTGTGGAATTCCCCAGAATCACGTGATGTGGTGCAGACAGTGTTAAAAGAGTTTGCTTTAGAGAACGCATTCGATCAGCAGCAAGTGGAATATAAGCTAAACAATGCAAAAGAAGCGTTGGACAATATTCAGTTGGAAATTGAAACCCAGTTTGCGATGAATTTGCGCTTAGAAACCTCAACCGGGCTACGTAAAAAACAGTCGTATCACTACGATTTTAGTCAAGCCAAGCATTATAACGTTGGGCCAACAACAAACTTAGTGAAATTGGTGTTACTGCAAAGCAATTTGTCGGTTTCTGAATCGGAAAAAGGTGATAGCCGATGGGTATATGTTCCCCATAGCGAGCTAGAAAAAGTGATCAAAGAAGGGCAAGGAGAGGCGTACGGATATGTAAACCAAAACACAACGATGTGCCGTTTACGCTTTGAAATGGATGCTCAAGAACGCTTGGTTATCAAGGATATTGCTAACCGCGCTGTGTTAACGGCTTTAGTCGCGCATCAATCCTTTGAATCTGATGAGCAACAAGAGCGCCTTACTCGCGCGCAACATGCTCAAGCCGAAATCGTGTCAGCCGAGCAACACTTGCGAGAGGTAAGACAAAAATTCCATGCGGCCTTACCGCATAATTTTATCGATCCTGCCTTGCCAACGGCAATGGAGGCTCGCATCGTACAGTTGATGTCTCATTTGGAACAAGCTGAGAAAGAGAGTGAGAAAACCGTGTTTCGTTTAAGTCAATTGGAGCAGTTTTTTGCCTGAGGTTAAAACATGCTAGGAGCTGATGGGTTGAACCTAGCGTTGATGATCGCCGATTCTGGCATCATTGATGCCGCAGTCAATGACCTTATGGGCCGCTCTCAGGTCATGATGATGGCCGAACACAGGGGGGTCGGAACCTCGATGCGTAAGCACTTGCTTAAATGGCGCAGCCAAGTGCGAGATCGCATCACCAAGGTAGGGCAAACAGAGCGTTTGCAACAGGAAATTGCGCTTTATCAGGAAGTTATTCATTGGGATGAGGCGCATTTTTTTGAACAGCTGCCAGAATTGGTTAAGCAACTTGAATGGCATTCACCGTTTTATCGTAAAGCGCGTAAATTGATGGAGAAAAACAAAGGGCAAGATAACCCGATGTTTGCCCACTTTTTTTGTGCTGAATGGTATCAATCGCTCAAAAATGCCATTCGTCAAGCTCAGGTTTTAGAGCTAGAAGCGAACAAAGAAAAGTTACTTGCCGACCTTTATCAGCGCATGGAAACCGTGCGCAATATGAAAAACGTCACTGAATCTGGTGATGAGCGCAGTATCGGTCGTTTGTGGGATATGGCTTCAGCCAAGTTGAGTCGAACGGATTTGACTGTGATGAAACGCCATGCTCATTTTCTGAGTAAACAGAAAGGGTTGCAGGAAATTGCCGACCAACTTGGGCGCATGGCAAGTGATGTTGATGATCCCAGCTTAAACCTTTCGCCGACGGAAGATGTTGCGATGGTTGAAGAGCGGTCTGATCAGGCAACAGATGACATTGTAGGGGTTCATGAAAGTGATGATTTGAATAAAATCCTCCCCAACGAAACGCTGTTTTTAACCTATCCAGAATTGGAAGTGGTCTTTTATAAGCGATTGATCGATAAAAGGTTGATGAATTACCAAACTCAAGGTAAATCGCGAACGCTGCGTAAGGTTAAGACTCGCAAACCCGATCAAAAGCAAGCGGATGTTGAAAAAGGACCTTTTATCGTCTGTTTGGATGCTTCTGGCTCCATGAGTGGTTTCCCAGAACAGTGTGCTAAGGCGCTAGCCTATGCGTTGATGCAGATTGCTTTAGCTGAGGACCGTGATTGTTACGTTATGTTGTTCTCTACTGAGTTCATTACCTATGAACTGACTCGACAAGATGGGTTACGTGAAGCGAGTGATTTCCTTAGCTATTCCTTTCATGGCGGCACCGATTTTGAGCCGGTGATTCTGCATGCCATCGAGTTAATGGGACAGTCACGCTATCGCAATGCCGATTTAGTGTTGGTTTCCGACTTTATCGCTCCGAATCAGCATGAGGATGTCGTTGAACAAGTCGAGCGGCTGAAACAACAGCACAACCGTTTCCATGCCGTTTGTTTATCACGGTTTGGTAACCCAGAGTTAGTTAGCCTCTTTGATCACTGCTGGCACTATCATCCAAACTGGATAGGACGCTTGGTTAAACGATGGTAGTGAGTTTCTGGTGTTATTGCCGACTTCGATGGATGCAGAAAGTACTACTCGTACGTTAAAGGTGGAAGGGTTCGGTAATAAACCGCTGAGGATGCGAGAGGCTTACAAGTGCACAAGTTGTTCGGTATTTGAACGTAACTGCCGAATATGTCGGCAGTTGTTCGACCTAAAGACAACTTTTGTTTGACTCACAGAAAATAATCATTAAGGTAGCAGCCCTCTCATATCGAGAGGATCTATTGAGGCGTGTTGGCAGAGTGGCCATGCAGCGGATTGCAAATCCGTGGACCTCGGTTCGACTCCGGGACGCGCCTCCATTCTTTTAAACATGCTCAAGTTCAAGCAGCATGTCATTCCAAATAGCACCACCGTGTGTTGATGATGAAACTCCTTGGCAAACAAAACCATGCTGTTCATAAAAGCCTACTAATGCATCTTTGCAGGTAAGTACTAAACCTTTTGCTCCGCGTTGTTTTGTTACTGTAATCAAATGATCAAGCAGCTGGTGCGCAATACCTTGATGTTGATATTGAGGGTCTACCGCTAACCCAAACACGGTTTGATATGCGCCATCGTGCTGATGTTGGCGTGCATCGGCGTAAAGAATGTCTGGCAGTTCTGGCACGTGGTAACGACAGCCATTAATGTGACCAACGACGATGTCGTCTTTAACTGCAACGAAAAAGCATTCGGGGAACGCTGCGAAACGTTGTTGAAATGAGGTGAGAGAAGCAGCTTCTTCTTGAGGAAAACCCATTAATTCAATGGTTGCGATGCGATCAATATCCAGTTCGGTCGCGGGGCGAATAGCGGTCACAATGACTCCTTTGTTGTGATTTTTTATCCAGCAAAATGTAACCATGCCGAAGAGAGAGGCATAGCGATGATGAGTGATGGCAATAAGTTTGCCAAAGGAAACTCAATACTGCCACAAATACGAAAACCCGTCGCGAATACCAGTAGTCCACCAACAGCAGAAAAGTCAGCAATCATAGTTGGAGTAGCAAGTGGCATGATCGCATTGGCTGAAAAGTAGAGCACGACTTGCACGAACACTTGCGGTATTGCGAGTGTTGCAACGGGTAGTCCTAACGAAATAGCAAAAATAGCCGCAGTAAAGAAATCAAGAAAAGATTTTACAATCAATAAAGAAGGATCACCGGTCATCCCTTCATTCATCGCACCAAAAATACCTGTCCCACTCACGCAAAAGAGAATTAAAATTGAGATAAAGCGTTCCATGTAGGCATTTTGAGTCATCGAGCTGTTTGGCGGCGAAACAAAGCGAGTGATGAGCGATTTTAGTCCATTTGCCATTCGCTTAATATTTTCTTCGAGGTGAACGAGCTCGCCAATGACCGCACCTAAGATAAGAGATAATACGACTGCTGGCAGCAACTGAACTTTTATCGCCATCGAAAGACCGATTCCCATCGATGCTAAGCCAAACACCATGGGCATTCTTTCTTTCATTTTGGTTGGGATTTTATTACCAAACAACGTTCCCAATACGCTGCCAATAATGATTGCCGACGCATTAACAAATGGTCCTACCATTGAACTAAATCCTTGAATGTATGTTTCTAACAGATTGTATAATCAGACGTTATACGAGAATGGAATGTCGCGATTGAAAGAGGACGCGACACGCTATTGTGAACTAATGCACAAAATATAACAAGCATATAACAAGGACACTCATCATAAGTAATAGGGGGATAAGCAGGACACACATCTATGTGTTATAAATTCAAAATATTGCTTGTTTTCTGGCTCATCAGGCGAATCAGGTTTGTTTGAATGACTAACGGTTGAATTGTCGTGATTCGAAATAGGTGGGTTTCAATATGTTGTTCTAAAAGAACTACTGCTGGAAGGTTTAATAAAAAATACTGAGGCTAAGATATTACGCAATATGCAGCGCGACCATTCGTTTCTTATTCAGAGCAATTTTGGCGTGCTGTAAACGTGCTGTGGTTCCAACCCAAACGCGGGGCTTTTTCTCTAGCTCGGTACAAAGTGCCAAACAGTCCGTTTGATCTAACGAAAGCCTGGTGAGTATACCCGGTTGAGCGTTGTCGATATAGCCGGGCTTATCTGGCCTTATTTGTCGGCCAAGCCAATCAACTAGTTCAAGGTAATCACTGAGTCTAAAGGGGATCCCTTGAGTCTTATCTTGATGCTCGTAGCCCATGAAATTGGCGAGCGATGGTGTGGTGATTTTTCCTTTCTCTAAACTCGTGAGTCTCGCTTTAATTGAGGTGAAGTTAGACTGCTCAGGCGTGTCGGCCATCTTGGCTCGAATAGGATTTAAATCGACATATGCCATCGCTGCCAGTAAGGCTTTTTCATCGAGTAGCGCTTGAGATTTGAATCGTCCTTCCCAAAAACGGCCAGTACATTGGTCCTCTTCATTGGCTTGAACGGCAATGTCGTAATTTAGTTCTCTCATAAACCAACTGAGCGAATAAAGTCGCTCTCGCCACTCGTTAATAAATTGATTGCACGCTTCTTTTTCTGTGTCCGAGTTTATTTCTCCTGCTAACCAACGTTGAATAAGTGGTGGCAGTTGGTGCTCTGTGTGCCAGCGTTCAACCACTTCCAAGTCAGATAAAGCAAGAGCGCGCTCTTTATCAATTTGCACAACAAGATGGTAGTGATTGCTCATCACTGCATAAGAGCAGATTTGAATCAGATACACATTGGCAAGGCTAAGAATGCGCTGCTCAATCCAATCTCGGCGATGCTCGTAAGATTTTCCGGTGAGACTATCGATACCACACAAATACGAGCGACGAACACAGCGAGACACACAGTGATAATACGGCGTTATGTCAGGACAAATCAGCTGTGAACGGGCAGTGGTCATGCGTTGTGACTCCGAGAAAATAGAAAGCCTTAGCGTGACGATTTACTGAAGTGCGCAAAAGAGAGTGGAAGTGATTACTGGAGACACTTCAAAGAATCACTGGCGATGTTTTGTATGGATGAGCCAAAAATGTGAATAGAACAAGGGCGAGTGTCCTTGTTCTATTTTGTTCTATTTCCTTTAAAGTTGGTGAGTGTCCTCGACCTACTTTAGAAAGGGTGTGTGTCCCCAACCTATTTTTGTTCGATGATGATAGAAACACCCCAGGCAGGGAGGTTCACATGGCTGCCTTGAGCCACTTCTTGTGCGTCGAATAAGGATTTACCATTAGGAAAGTTATATTGTGCTTGTATCGGTTTATCTGAATAGTTAAACAGGTAGTGCACGCTATGTCCTTCATCATTGATGCCACTTTTGACTATGACAGGGAAGTGGTTGCTTTGGGCTGGTGTGTGAATGCCAGCTTTTTTCACTGCATCGGCCAAGATACCTTCCAACAGTTTATCGCCTGGCATAAAGCCGATGTAGGTTGCTAAACCAGAGCCATATTGATTTTCTGTGATGGCGGCATAATCTCCCCAAGCGGCATGCTGATAGTGAGTCAATACTTTTGCCGTGGTAGGTTTAACCAATTCCATCCAATATTTTATTTGAACATCGGCAGGGTCAACGCCAAACAAATCGCCTGTTAACGAAACATGTTCTGGTTTAACGAATTGGCTGTAATAAACACCTGCAGAGGCATTAATGATGCCAGGCTGGTGGCTAGAGCGTACTTTAACATGTTCATTGCTAAAGCCATCTTTAAAGGTGTAGACCACATGTCCACCTTGCTCAACGTAACGATTAAGCTGCTCCAATAGCTCATCCGAAGCGGCGTAAAGTGCAGGGACAACCACTAATTTGTAGTGCTTAATTTGCTCCGCTAAGGTGCTTGGGCTGATAAAATCAACGCCGACGTTCATGCGATATAAGGCATCGTAAAATGGTCGCAGAATATCGTTGTATTTTTCTTGGTTTCCCCAGCCAAAACGAAATTCGTTAAACGCTGTTTGCGCTTCGTTACTCACCAAAATAGCGGTGTCATGGTGGATTTTTAAGTTGGCTAACTGTTTGCCATATTGAGCAAATTCGCCGCCAATTTGCGCAGCCTCTTGATAGGTAGGATTAGGCTCAAAATCATGGCTAAGTAGTCCTTTCCAATAGGTTTCAAAAGCATTGTGAGTCGATGACCAATGCCAATACCCCACCATATTTGCGCCACTGGCTAAATGGCTATATGCCTGCAAACGTAGCTGTCCTGGATAAGGTGTCCATTCGGCAAACCCTTGGGCTTCGGTTTCGATAACAAAATAGTTTTTGCCATTTTTCATCGAGCGAGCCATATCACCACCAAAAGAAATTTCGGTGCCAGTAAGCAAATTTTGGGTTGGGTGGTAAATATCAATCCCGGCGACATCAACGGCTTTAGCGGCTTTAAAGTGGTTGACGTTTGATTGTAGGCCGTAGGAATAGCCACGCCAATCGAGGTCAAAGTTTTGGGTGACAAATTGGTCTGGTCGTTTGTATTGATTCACCAAATCCGCTTCCCATTGAAGGAAATCGGTCACCAATTGACGTTGAAACTTAGCAAACTCAGCGGTAATGCTGGCGTTGATTGAGGTAGTAGGGGTATCAAACACGGAACCATGGACTTCAGGAAAATCTTCCCAACGGGCAATACGGTTACTCCAATAATCGAGGCCAAATTCGCGGTTAAAAGCGTTGATGTCGGGATAGGTTTGTTGAAGATAAGAGACAAAGGCCTTTTGTACTTCTGGGCCGCTGGTGCCATAGTGCTTGGTTTCGTTATCGATTTGGTAACCAATCACAGCCGGATGATTAGCAACGTGGGCAATCATCTTATTAATGATGCGCTTAGCGTAGTAACGGTAATGAGGATTAGTGATATCCATATTTTGCCGAGCGCCATATTTGTTTTGTCCAGATGCGGTGACTGCAAGCACGTCAGGGTATTTTTTTGCAAGCCACGATGGTATCGCATAGGTCGGGGTGCCAATGATGACTTTAATTCCTGCTTCACTCATCGCATCGAGGACTTTATCCAGCGGAGAAAAGTCAAATTGCCCCTCTTCGGGTTCCATTGTGGCCCAAGTAGATTCGCCGATGCGCACGACATTAATGTGCGCTGCTTTCATCATTTCTATGTCTTTGCTGAGACGTTCATAAGGCATGTATTCTGTGTAGTATGCCACGCCAAAATAAGGGATATCCACATGGCTTGGTTCGATAGCATGAACGGTAAAACTGCTGCTAATTAATAGGGTAAGAAGGGGTAGGGTGTTTTTTATCATCATGATTCTCTTAGCCTTTAGACGAAAAAAAACCTGAAACGTAGGCGCATTTTTGCGAACGTTTCAGGTTTTGCCTTTACAGTTACAATCCTGAGTGAGTTGCTTTAACGAGGGAATAATCCCAATTGACATACAGTGAATGCGTTATTGCAACCAAGGTTTAAGAGTAAAAGCTTTTTTCTAAGCTATCCATGGGAGAAGTCACAATGGTGGTTAAAGTTCCTTAGGTTCTATTTAATTTATCTGTTGTAAAAGCCACTTCGCCGTCAACTCATCCGTGACTAACCCATTGATCCACTCGCCGCGTATTGCCCCTAAGATGGCCGCTCTTTTCTCTTCGCCGCAGGCAATCGCGATTTTCGGGCAGTGGGTTTCACGAATATCATGGCTGGTGATGAGGGAGTTACTATGGCAATTGAGCACTTCGCCTTGCGCATCAATAAAGCGACCTAATATTTCGCCAACTGCACCGCTAGATTCCAGCTGTTGGCTTTCTTGATAGGTAATGAAGCCATCATGCATCATTGGAGCGGTTTTTCCCATGCTTCCAACGCCGATAAAAATGATGTCGGCTTTCTTTGCTTTTGCTAACACACTGCAATAGATAGGGTGGCGTTGCCAAATTTGGTGATCTTCCAAAGATAATGCGTGGCGTGGCGATGGCCATTGATAATATCTCGCTTGGATTTTCTGGGCCAACAGCAATGGAACATCATCGTAATAGTTACAGTGACCATCCTTAGCCATACCACTAATGAGGGCGACACATTCACAGCTTTCGTGGATAAATTCTATGCGGTTGATCGTTCGTTTAAGTGTCATCCCTGAGCCGATACCAATGATTTTGCTCGGCTGAGGACTGATGAGTCTTTGCATTAATTGATAGCCGCCAAATGTCACGCTTTCTAATACTTCTTCCGTTGAGTCGAGCACAGATGCTGGTACCACTTCGCATTCTAAAAATTGGTACTTGGTTTTGAGTGCCTGAGCGAGGTCCAAACATGAGGCGAGTGGGTGATTGACATTAACCGAGATGATACCTTCATCTTTAGCGCTGGCGAGTAAGCGTTGCACAACAGGGCGGGAGGTGCCTAATAGGGAAGCGATCTCACTT
This sequence comes from Vibrio tritonius, assembly GCF_001547935.1. Classification (NCBI taxonomy): domain Bacteria; kingdom Pseudomonadati; phylum Pseudomonadota; class Gammaproteobacteria; order Vibrionales; family Vibrionaceae; genus Vibrio; species Vibrio tritonius. The sequence goes on along the minus strand of NZ_AP014636.1, from coordinate 1,355,723 downwards.
TGATTTTTGCCTGAGATGTAATACATCCATGCGGCTCGAACCATTTGGTCGATCCGTGTTTCCTCGTCTTTCAAACTCTGTTCCTCACTTGTACTGCGTATTACGCAACCCTTTGGTTGGATTTATTCTGTTTTAACCTATTGTCGCGCTGAAGAAATTTGTCTGCAATCACAAAATTTGGTCATTTGTTCTCGTTGTGGTCAATTGTTTATGTTAGTGTGATTAGGTGCTCATAAATGAGGGTGGGGTTTTTGTAGCATCAAACCGTGATTCGGAAAGAGGATAACAATAATGAACACTCTCTATACTTGGCTACATATCGGACTTGGGTCGTTTCATCGTGCGCATCAAGCATGGTATTTCAATCAACTACTCCGCGCAGGCGAACGTGACTGGACCATCGCGGCAGGTAACATTCGTAATGACAGTGAAGCCACTGTTGAAGTTCTCATCAATCAACATGGTGAATACATTCTTGAAACCGTGACTCCTCGCGGTGAACGTCATCATGAAGTGATTAAGTCGATCAACAAATTGCTGCGTTGGCAACCTGACCTTGAGCCTTTAATAAACGAAGGTGCTCAAGCTCAAACCAAAGTCATTGCTTTTACGGTAACGGAATCTGGCTATTATCTAGATACAGAACATCGCCTTGATATCAATAATGCCAGCCTAAAACAGGACCTTAAAGGTGGCCATGAAACCATCTATGGCACCATAACTCGCATTCTCGAACGTCGCATTGCTGAAAATGCTGGCCCAGTTACCTTGCTCAGTTGTGATAACGTGCGGCATAACGGTGATCGTTTCCGTGATGGACTGAACGAATTTTTAGTGCTCACACAAAATCTAACGGTTCTAGAGTGGGTAAAGGAAAACGTGACGTTTCCTAATTGTATGGTCGATCGCATCACGCCTAAACCAGAGCCAAACTTGGTTGCTCGTGTCGCTCAAAAGACAGGCATTCATGATAATGCTCCAGTGATGTGTGAATCGTTTATTCAATGGGTACTGGAAGATAAGTTTATCGCTGGAAGGCCAAACCTCGAACGCGTAGGGGTCGAATTGGTCGAATCGGTTGAACCTTATGAAGAAGCAAAAATTCGCATTCTTAATGTGTCTCATGCCTGCATTGCTTGGACGGGGACTCTCATTGGGCAAAAGTTCATTCACGAAAGTACCCAAACCGGTTTTATTCGTGAAATTGCTTATAAGTACGTCACACGAGATGTCATTCCTTGTTTAGAGCAAGAGTCGATTAATTTGGAACAGTATCGAGACGTAGTGTTAGATAGATTTACTAATTCGCACATCAAAGACACTAATCAACGTGTATCTGCAGACGGATGGTCAAAAATACCAGCGATGATTACGCCAACATTACGTGAATGTTATGAGCAGGGGCGTGAACCTAGTGCTACCGCGGTATTACCGGCCATGTACTACGTGTATATGCAAGAGTGGCATAAAGGGAGGTTGCCTTACGAATACTATGATGGGGTGTTAGACAAACAGAGTTTGCATCAAATGTATGAAGCAGAGGATCCGATTCATTTGTATGCCACTAACGTCACTTTGTTTGGCGAATTGGCTAATCGTCCAGAGTTTGAACAATTGATGCGTAAGAAAATTCAATCGGTCTATAACTTGTTGAGTTAAATGTTGTGTCAATAGGCAAGTAATGACGCTGGTCGGGTCGGTGTATTCGGCCAGCTTTTTGTTATAACTATAGCGTCGGATTTTATCACCCGGTAAGGCATTTTTCTTACCGATTAAACTAGAAAAAGAGCATGAAAAAACAAGCAGTTATTTTTGATATGGATGGAGTTATTATCGACTCCGAACCCCTTTGGCAACGTGCACAAGATGCGGCGCTTTCGGTCTATGGTGTGCATGTAACGCCCAAACAATGTGAACAACATACGATGGGAAAACGTGTTGATGCAATTGCTCAAACATGGTGTGAATTGTATGAGCTTGATATCGACCCGAAAGTGCTTGAAGTCAGCATATTAAAGCATCTTCACCAATTAATTGCAGAGCAAGGCAAACCGATGCGAGGTGTGTACGAGCTACTTGAGTATCTCAATGAACTGAAGCTCAAAATCGGGCTAGCGACTTCATCGAACCAAAGCGTGATTGAAGCGGTGTTTAATAAGCTTGACCTTTGGGACTACTTTGATATTACTTGTAGCGCCGAACATGAGGAACACGGTAAACCACACCCCGATGTTTACTTAACAGCAGCGAAAAAATTGGATGTGCCGACCGATCAATGCATCGTGATTGAAGACAGTTACAACGGTGTGCTGGCGGCAAAAAATGCACAGATGACCACGTTTGTCGTTTGCGAGCAGTGCCAAGCAGAAAAGTTTATGATTGCGGATGCTCATTTTTATCATCTTGATGAAGTGGTGGCGTATTGCGAAGGGCAAGAAGAGCAACTGTTTTTGTAAGCGCTGGCGGTAATGAGTTGGCGGAAATCAAAGTAGGATGATCAACGCGCGATAGCGTGGTACTACGGATCAAAAAGGGCGAGTCGAGACTCGCCACAAGTGTTGATTGGTTTTTTAGCGGATGATATCGGCAAGCAACTGATAAGATTTGAGTTTCTGCTGTTGGTCATACACTAAGCTATTGACCATGATTTCATTTGCTTGAGTGCGCTCGACCAAATCTAATAGGCGACCTCGAACGGTGTCTGGGGAACCAATGATCGATTCGCGTAGCTGGGTTTCGACATGCAGTTTTTCATGGGGTTGCCAAAGTGGCTCCATGCTGCTGACGGGTTTGGGCAATTTGGCGCGTTTGCCGCGGATCATGCCAAGAAATTTCTGTTTTTCCGTGGTCGCCAAGTATTGAGCTTGCTCGTCTGTTTCAGCCACGGTGATGTTGACTGCAATCATCACGTAGGGTTTTGCCAGCGTTTCTGATGGAGTGAAATGTTCTCGGTATAAAGCTAACGCACGCATCATCGCATCCGGTGCAAAGTGGGAGGCGAAGGCAAACGGTAATCCTTTTAATGCAGCTAATTGTGCACTGTAGGTACTTGAACCCAGCAACCAAATTGGCAAGTTAGAGTAAGAGCCCGGATAGGCCGCGACTGGTTGTCCGGCAGAAACTGACCCCATAAAAAATTGCAGCTCTTCTAACAATTCATCAAATTCCGGATCCATTCTTTCTGGATCACGTCGTAGCGCATGCATTGTGGCGTAATCGCTGCCAGGAGCTCTACCAAGGCCAAGGTCAATCCGCCCAGGATAAAGCGCATTGAGCGTCCCAAACTGTTCGGCAATCACTAATGGGGCATGATTGGGCAACATAATCCCACCAGAGCCAATACGCATCGTTTTGGTGTGAGCAGCTATATGGCCAATTAGTACTGAGGTCGCTGCACTGGCAATATCGGGCATGTTATGGTGTTCTGCTAACCAGAAACGTTGGTAGCCAAGTTGTTCTGTTTGTTGAGCGAGTTCGACAGATCGTTGGTATGTTTGCCCGTAATCAGCGCCTTCAATGACAGGGGCTAAATCGAGCACGGAAATGGGAGGAAACGTCATTCGTTTTATTCTCCTTTTTATTGTCTGTTCGGGCAGTATGCCATGATATTGTTCGTGTAGAAATGAGTCTCTTGATGAGCGCTGTCAAAGAGGGCGTTAAACGCAAGCAAGCAGTGTAAGTGGCATAAAAAGAAAACTGCCTAGCCAATAATGGGGTTAGGCAGTGGGACATTCAGTGTAACATTCGGTGTAACATTGATGTCGAACACCTATTCGTTGATTAACACCTTGGATTAATAGGCTTTACCACGTATAGGGTGTTGCTGGTAGCGTGACACCAGCAGTGGATTACGCCCTGCGCGACTCAAGCACAAGGCGTAAGAGTTGACTTCGACTTCACAGCAAAACGATGTTCGAGTGAAGTGGAAGCACAAACTTGTCTCACAAAACCGAATGATTAAGCCAGTTTAGTCAGAAGAACTTTTGCAACGTCTTCAGAACTGGCTGGGTTTTGACCTGTGACTAATTGCCCATCAGTGACCACAAACGGTGCCCAATCAGGGCCTTTTTGATAATCAGCGCCTAGGGCAATAAATTCGTCTTCAATCAAAAATGGTACAACGTCGGTAAGTTCAACACCCGCTTCTTCGCCGTTGGTAAAGCCAGTTACCGTGCGACCTTTGATGAGCGGCTGACCATCGGTACCTTTTACGTTACGCAGTACAGCAGGCGCGTGACACACAAATCCCATTGGCTTATTTAGCTCGTTAAAGCGTTCGATAAGCGCAATTGAGGTTTGTGATGGTGTTAAATCCCATAGTGGACCGTGACCGCCAGGGTAGAAAACAGCATCGAAATCCTCTGCTTTGACCGAATCTAAAGTGACGGTAGTGGCCAATGCATGTTGTGCGTCTGGGTCGGCTTTAAAACGATGCGTCAGCTCAGTTTGAAAATCGGCTAAATCACTTTTTGGATCTAGCGGTGGTTGACCGCCCGCAGGAGATGCCAGCACTAGCTCAGCACCAGCGTCTTTAAAGGTGTAATAAGGTGCGGCGAACTCTTCAAGCCAGAAGCCAGTTTTAGCCCCTGTGTTGCCTAGATCGCTATGTGAAGTCAGTACCATTAAAATTTTCATGTTGTTCCTCGTTATTTATCTTTCTATTCGTTATTAATGGGAGTCACTAATGGGAGCATTAGTAAAGCCTGCAGTTTTTGGGTTAAGCGTCCAAAAAGGCTTTTAGTAATCCTAAGTTATCTTGATATGGTGCACGTAAACGTAAGTTTGACGCTCCGTCTTCGCTTTGGCGTACCACCGCTTTTGCGTGAGTAAACTGACGGAAACCGTGTTCACCATGGTAAGCACCAATACCGGATGCACCCACACCACCAAATGGCAGATCATCGATCGATGCATGGGTCATCACATCATTAATCACCAAAGCACCGGATGTGGTGTTTTGCACAAATTGAGTTTGATGTTCTTTATTGTCACTAAAGAAATACGCAGCTAATGGGCGATCGTGTTGGTTAATGAAATCAATGGTGTCAGTCCAGTGGTCATAAGTCATCACCGGTAGCAATGGACCAAAGATCTCTTCTTGCATAATGGCCATCTCTTGGGTGGCATTAAGCACTAAATGCGGTGCAATTTTGCGAGTCTGAGCATCAAATCCCGGTTCATCTTGTGGGCCTAAATTCACAATGGTTGCGCCTTTTTCTTGCGCGTCATTGAGTAAGTGAATGAGGCGCTGATAGTGGCGATCACTGATGATCGATGTGTAATCCGCATTATCTTGAATGTGAGCAAAGCTCTGTTCGATAAACGCTTTGGCACTGTTGACCAATTGTGTCTCTTTCCCTTGGGCAATCATCAAGTAATCCGGTGATAGACAGATTTGACCAGAGTTAAAGGTTTTGATGGTTAGGGTGCGTTCAATTGCCGTCGTGAGATCAAAAGCCTCGTCAACCACAACCGGTGATTTGCCGCCCAATTCCAAAGTCACAGGAACGAGATTTTCCGCCGCCGCACGCATCACATGTTTGCCCACCGTTGTACTGCCGGTAAAGACTAAGTGGTCAAAAGGCAGAGCACTGAATTGACGACCCACATCCGCATCACCGAGCACCACTTCTAGCTCCATTGGGTCAAAGTAGCGACCAATCAGGTCTGCCAGTAACTCAGAGGTGAGTGGAGTCAATTCTGATGGTTTAAGCATGGCTGTATTACCTGCGGCAAACACACCTGCCAATGGACCAAACGCCAAGTTAATCGGGAAATTCCAAGGGCTGATGATGCCAACAACACCCAGTGGTTGTTGCTCGATCCATGCTTCTGGACCGTCTAACCCTTCAATCACTTTAGGTTGCATCCATTGCTCAACATGATCGTGAGCGTGTTGCAGCATTTTGACCGTGGTTACCATATCTGCGAGCAGCGCTTGATAAGTGCTGCGGTGACCAAAGTCGTCGCTCATCGCTTGTGCTAGTGCAGAATAGTTTTCTTTAATCAAACGAATGGAGCGTTGTAGACGGTCTTGGCGCACGGCAAGAGTTGCTGGGCCATTTTGAATCGAAGCGCGTTTCATTGTGGTTAGAATTGTACGCAGTTCGTTATGAGCTTGAGTGGCTGACATTTGCTCTCTCCTTATTGAAGGCTGTGTTTGTTGCTTTGTTTTATGGTTCATCTCATGTGAGCGATGAAACGAATCAACAGAGCAATACTCATTTCATTGTCCAGCAGGATTACCCTGCTTGGCTGACTTGCTGCGTAGATTAAAGGAACTGGCGTTTGTTGGCTAACAAGGGTATTTTAGGAGGGGTATAAATAAATTTATGGGTATTTTATGTCGTTGATTAGATTGAGAACATTTGTTGAAGTCTATCGGCAGAAATCAATCAGTGCTGCTGCGCGCAACCTAAATCTTACTCAGCCAGCGGTGTCACAGCACATTAATGGATTGGAAGTGGCGGTCGGGCGACGGCTGTTTATTCGTGAGACTGGCGGCGTGACACCCACCACCGCGGCGGATGAACTGGCCAATGACATCGGCGACAAATTGGATTCGGTAGAAAACGCACTGGCACAAGCTCGCGCCCGTAGCATGAATATGGAGGGGGCACTGCAAATTATTGGTCATGCCGATTTTCTGGCTGAAGTGGTGTCACCCAAGCTCTTACCCTTGCTTGAATCGGGGATTCGTGTGCGCATGCACAGTGGAGATGGCGATATGATCCACAATATGCTGGTGGAAGGGCACTGCGACCTTGGCTTTACCGCCCACCCAATTACGGATAAACGACTGCGCAGTGAAACCTTAATGACAGTGCCTGTGTATGCGGTTGCTGCGCCGCAGGTGGTTGCACGGATAGAGCAAGCTGATATTTTTGCTGAGGCACTGTTGCAAGAGCCTATGTTGACTTACAACTTAGAACTTTCTGTGATGGACAGTTGGCTTAATAAAAACAAGATCCGCATAGATATGGCGAGTCCATCGGTAGTGAGCCAAGATTTGCGAGCACTGAGAAGTATACTCCTTAGTGGTTTTGGGTGGACGGTTATGCCTGCTTTTTTATGTGAGGGATACTTACGTTCTGGTGAATTGCAAATGATCGAAGCACCAGTGGGAAACACCCAACTGAGTTACTACATGGCATGGGCGCCAAGTGCGCTGCGTCAACCTCGTATTGCGCATGCGCGGCAAACTTTGCTGTGGAGCTTAAAATCGACGCAAGACTAAATTTCTTTTCGTCTCTCGGCTAGTTAGATAAATCGTGGTATAAACGACTCGCTGTAAATTATCGGCAGCGTTATTCGTTATCCAAGGAAGAAATATGTCTCTCAAACGTGGTGTAGTTTTATTGTTGTCTTTGCTGTCACTGGCGGCGCATGCTGACCTTCTTGATGATATCCAACAGCGGGGTTCTATCCGTGTGGGTACGACCGGAGATTACAAACCGTTTAGTTACTACGACGGTGCCAATTACAGCGGCTACGACATTGATGTCGCAAACTATCTTGCCCAGCAACTCAATGTAAAAGTGGAATTTGTACCAACCACTTGGAAAGGGCTGATCTCTGATCTCAGCTCAGGTAAATACGATATTGCAATGGGCGGGATTACTCGTCGTATCGATCGCCAACTGGCTGCGGAACAGACTCAAGGTTATATGACCTTTGGTAAGCTATTTTTAGTTCGGGTTGGGCGCACGATGAAATTTGATACCTTAGCAAAAGTGAACCAGCCCAATGTTCGTGTTGGTTATAACATTGGTGGCACTAACGAAACCTTTGCTAAGCAGTTCCTCTCTAAAGCGACCCATGTAACGTTTGAAAATAACCTTGATGTGCCAGAAGCCGTATTAAGTGGCAAAGTGGATGTGATGATTACCGAAACACCAGAAGCGCTATTTTACCACACCACCAATCCTAAGTTTGATGTGGTGCGCAAAGACAATCCATTTACCAAAAGTGAGTTCACTTATCTAATTCCTAAAGGCGAACAGCGTTTGCTTAATACCGTAAACTTTGTGATGGACGATATGAAGCTAAAAGGGATAGATAAGACATTAATGGAACAAAATCATTTTATGTAACCTTATTCCCCAATGAGAAAAATGCAGCGGTAGGCTGCATTTTTCGTTTCTAGTGGTTTTGATTGTGCATGGTTAGTAATCAGATTCGAATGCGCCGAGATCGGGCGCAGTGCCATTATAATCATCACCAATGTCCATACCGGCATCAATCAAGTCACTACCTTTTTTAAGTAGTGCATATTTGATTTTAGGTAGTGAACCATCTGCTTGGCGAGCATACATCAATTCATTTTCATCCAAACGAACAAAATCTTTTGATGTGATAGTAACTGGAAGGTTGAAATAGTTGTAACTAATGTCATTTTCAGTGCTGTCACCTAAATTGATAACTTCATTATGGCCGTCAAAACCAAGGTTATTACGCATGTAATGGTCGTAGCCATCAACGTCAGTGTCATTATCGTCGAGCGTTGATAACATGTTGTAGTTCGAACTTTGGTTACGAATCGAGGTATTATTTATCCAGTTTTGCCCACCGATATGGTGGTTAGCGTAAAATCCAGCAGAGCTGTTACGCACGGCTAAGTTGTAACGAATAGTATGACGAGGGATAACGCTTGGAGGAGTGCTGCCATTACTTCCATAGCCGCCAGCTTTAAAGCCATTACCATCACCTATGCGGTTAAAATCTTGATCGTAGCCATTATAAAACGCCCAGCTGTATTCAATGGTAACGGCTGCATCGGCATTGATTAAGTCAAAGCCATCATCACTGTTAAACCAAGCGCGTGAATGGCTAATCACATTACCGGTATAAGATGAAGATGTTGGGTGCGCTCCGAAGCCATCAACATTACCGTTAGAGTAGCTATTTAAGCCTTGATTATTGTAAGCATCCACATTCAGAACATAGTTGTTGCTGCCTGCTACCAAATACCAACCAATCGCCATGCCGTCATGAATAGCTAAGTTTTCAAAACGGTTACCACTGCCTTTGTTGACCATAAAGGCTTCAGATTGGGTGTGTTGATCATCAATAGTCACTTGTACGCCAACCACATCAAAGCCCTTAAACACACAGTTATCTGCTCGTACCATAAAAGCAGTATTGCGATAATTTTCAGGTTTGACATTTGAGAAGTCGAACACCGGACGTTCTGAGCCATAGTTGATATAGCTGATATTGTCTTTGGTAATATTATTGACGATCGCGCGAACACTTTGATACTGAGTTATATTCGAATCATCTAAATAATAAGTTCCACCACGGATATAAACAGTATCACCAGACGAGGCTGCGGTTTGTGCCGCCATTATCGTTTTTAATGGAGATGAAAGTGTACCAGAGTTGTTATCTGAACCGTTTGGAGAAATATATAGATTTTTAGCTATACAAATATTACTAAAAGCTAATAACATTGATAAAGATAGAATTTTAAATTTCATAATTGACCCATGTGTTATTAATTTTCTATACCATAGAAGGAACTATATATAAGGTCGAATATTAAAAAACCGATGTTTCATTTTTTGGATCGTTGTCACTATTAATTTAAGATAAAACATAAATCGTGATATTAATTAACAGTGTCTAATCAAATACTCAAGTAACCTCAAGATACAGAATTTAGGGCTGCATCTTGAGGTTACTTGGGTTTTATCACTCGGGGCGGGTTAAGTTAGTGCTATATTGCTTGGGGATGAGCGCTCATTGCTCATTAGGTGTCGTAGGCACCGGCGTATAAGCCAGTGCCGAACCGCTATTTTTATTAGACTCAGTTGTTGTCAGCCTGATATTCGCGGCGATGCTGCAAAATTGAGGGTAGATTATCTTCAATCCACCCCGTTAATTCTTGTACTCTTACACTCACTTCTTCGCCCAATGGCGTCAAGGAGTACTCTACGTGTGGTGGTACAACAGGGTAGGCAATACGATTGACGAACCCATCAGCTTCTAAAGCTTGTAGGGTTTGTGACAACATTTTTTCACTTATCCCGCTGATTTTACGACGTAGTTCGCTAAAGCGTAGCGTGTCGCCAGTTAATGCTAAAATGGTCAACACACCCCAACGGTTGGTGACATCGCGTAAAATTTCCCGAGACGGGCACTCTTTCTCTAGAACATTACCTTGTTTGACTTGGTCAAGTAGAGAAGAGCGATGATGCTTTACCGGCAATTTGGTGACGGAAGACATGATTCCATTCCTAACAAAACGTGAAGAAAATACTTCGTTAAGTATACATCGCTGCTATTAAGTGGTCACTCAATGATTCCACTTTTTTGCCGCTATTGGTGACATTGTAACTAATAAGCGGTTAATCATCTTGATGATTAACATATGTTGTAGTTGCTCAATTGATAAACAGCCAATGCTTAAGAATGTGATCTTGAGACAAGAGCGAACGCGCAATTAGGCTGTTCAACACATTCACCTTGACCTATTTCTTCTATCTATGTTTTTATCAACCCGTAGTTTGTAGATGCATCAATAAGTTACGTGATGTTGATTCCAACATTGTCGACAAATTATTACAAACACTGTGCATATGAAATTTCTCAGTTAAGGTAGTTTTGCCCACCATGAGAGGCCCTTGGTGAACAAGGGTGAGATCAACACAGGCTATTGTGTGGACTGCAACCTATGTTGCAACGCAAATTTGTATAACTAACACGGAGATATTCAGTGGCTAAAATTCTAATGATTACCGGTGACTTTGTAGAAGATTACGAAAACATGGTACCTTTCCAAGCGTTAATCGCGATGGGACACGAAGTCGATGCTGTATGTCCGAATAAAAAAGCGGGTGACGCAATTCCGACGTCTATCCACGATTTTGAAGGTGACCAGACCTATTCTGAAAAACGTGGTCACAATTTTACGCTAAATGCGACGTTTGCTGACGTCAACCTTGCTGATTACGATGCCCTTTATTTGCCAGGCGGTCGTGCTCCAGAATATCTACGTCTGGATGCGAACGTACTTGATTACGTTAAACATTTCTTTACTGCAAACAAACCTGTAGCGGCTATTTGCCATGGCGCACAAATCTTGACTGCTGCGCGAGTTATCGAAGGCAAAAACGTGTCAGCTTACCCTGCGTGTCGTCCAGAAGTTGAACTTGCAGGTGCAACTTATGCTGATATCGCGGTTGACCAAGCAGTGACTGACGGCAAGCTCGTGACAGCACCAGCATGGCCTGCACACTCAGAAATGCTAAAACAGTTCGTCGCACTGTTTTAATTGCATTACGCATTAAAAAAAACGGGCTGTTTAGCCCGTTTTTTTATTTGCCAAAGATCAAGATATGTCTCTCTCTCTTCCTTTTATTGTCCCGTTAAAGATTCTTGTTGTTACTTTGTGTTTTTTATATAGCTATACTATTAATATAATTATTTTTAAAATGGTGTGGTAATTTTATCTTTTGGTAAAAAATAATATTTTTCTTTTAAAAATAAAAACAAGATAGTTATTTATCGCTACCCTAGAGAAATGAATTCATATACACGGGGAAATAGAATGAAAAAGGTATTATGTACGGTATTCCTAAGCCTATCGGGAATAAGCTATCAGGCTTATGCGCTCGATAATGGGGTATATACCATTACCTCTAAAGTCAGTGGTAAATATTTGGAAACGACCAGTGCATTAACCACCGATGGAGCGAATGTGGCTGTGTGGGGCTCCACAGGTAATGACACGCAAAAGTGGCTCGTCACTAATCAAGGTAATGACCAATATTCTTTGATTAATTTGAACAGTGGTAAGGCGTTAGAGGTGTATGAGTATTCGACCCAAAATGGCGGTAACGTTGAACAGTGGGAATACAGCGGTGGTACAACACAATTGTGGACGATAAAAACTAACGGTAATTACGTAAGCTTTATCAATGTTAACAGTGGGAAAGCTCTCGATTTATATAACTTTGATACCAGTAATGGTGCAAACGTTGAGCAATGGACTTACACCGGTAACGATGCTCAATTATGGAGTTTAACCAAAACCAAAAACGTTGAATCAACGCCTTATGATCCATCAGAAACTGGTGGAGCGGAAGATCACTGGAATCTGAGTGGGAGTTTGGTGACTCACGATCCAACTCTTGCCTATGAAGACGGTACTTGGTGGGTGTTCCAAACAGGGGATGGCATTGCGGGAAAATACTCCACAAATGCTCTAACGTGGCAAGATGCACAGAATATTTTTCCTAATGGATTGAGTTGGTGGCAAAATTATGTTCCCAAAAATGATGGCCTAGATGTGTGGGCGCCTGATCTGCGGTTTTATAATGGCCGTGCATGGATGTATTACGCTATTTCTTCATTTGGCGATAATACCTCTGCGATTGGTTTAACCTCAGCAAGTAGCATTGCCACCGGTGATTGGGAAGATGATGGTTTAGTGATTAATACTACCGCCTCTGATGACTATAACGCGATAGATCCCGATTTGGTGGTGGCGAAAGATGGTGCCCCATGGTTGGTGTTTGGGTCTTGGTTCTCCGGCATCAAATTAACGCGTATTAACCCAGAAACCATGAAACCGTTTGGCCCTATTTATTCATTGGCCGCTCGCTCTGGTGGTATCGAAGCGCCAACGATTATCTATCGTCAAGGTTACTATTATCTGTTCGTTTCTATCGGTAAATGTTGTAGTGGTGTCGATAGTACGTACCGTATTGCCTATGGGCGCTCAACCAGTATTACTGGACCTTACGTGAGTAAATCTGGTTTGAACATGACGGATGGACACGTTTCTATTCTTGACTCTGGTAATTCCCAGTGGGTTGGTCCAGGCGGTCAAGACATTTTGAATACCGACGTCATTGTCAGACACGCCTATGATGCAACCGACAATGGTACTTCTAAGCTGTTGATCAGCAAGTTGAACTGGGACAGTGACGGTTGGCCAAAATATTAACGAACTCACGGTATGTGAGCCATACCAAGCACCTCGAGGTTATTTAGGCATCATAATGCACCAGCCCTGTTAATCAGGCGGTTTATGATAAGCAGGCCCTTTTTGTCAGGGATGACAAAAAGGGCTTTTTGATGAACGGTTAAAGGGCGACTTGTATTCACTGAAACAGCATCTTGAGGTTACTTGAGGATAGATAAACACATTGGATTGTGTGTAATCTGAAAATTACTGTGATATGGGTAAAAACTGCCATAAAACCGAGGTCGATTTTTTCTTTATATTCCATTCATTTCGTAAAGCAGTTCACTTTTTTTTCCTTAGATATGCGTCAACTTTAATATTGACGGGTTCAATCAGTACCCGTACTAAGGGAGAGTAAAATGAATCAATTGGCTTTAATTGCTGTACTCACTAGCCTGTGTCTTAGTTCAGAGGCTGCGTGGGGGATTGACCCCATTGAACAAGATCGTTTGCCTGCTTTAGGCGCGTATGCCAACCAAAGCTCGGTATCTGGATTGTCTTCAGGTGGATTTATGGCTGCACAGTTCCATGTTGCCTATTCGCAATCGTTGGTTGGGGCGGGTATCGTCGCTGGTGGTCCATGGGATTGTGCTGGCGCGAATGTGTATGCAGCACCTCTTTTTAACGCTATCAGCCAATGTATGAATCCGGATAAGTATTCCACCACCTTGCCAGATATTCACTATTTAGTCGATTTAGCGAAAGTAAAAGCGAAAGATGGCCTTATTGATGCGCCTTCCAATTTGCGTGATGACCGCGTGTATCTCTTTTCAGGCAGTAACGATAAGGTTGTGGTTCCGGGAGTAGTGCAAGCTGCTGCGGATTTCTATCAGCAATTGGGTGTGCCCAGCAGCCAAATTCGGTTTGATAACAGCACGTCGGCAGGGCACGGTTTTATTACTAATCATCCAAAAGATGTGCAGTGCAGCTCAACTCAAGCTCCTTACATTAATAACTGCCAGATAGACCAAGCCTCACAAATTTTGCAGCAGATCTATGGTCACCTCAACCCATCGGTGCCGGAAGCACAGTTATCTGGGTCGCTTATTGAGTTTGATCAACGGCCTTTTTTCAAAATCGATGTGAGCTTGGATGATCACGGCTATCTTTATGTTCCTAAAGCTTGTGAAACCGAACAATGTCGCGTGCATGTGGCTTTCCATGGTTGTTTGCAAGGGGCTGCTATGGTCGGTACTGAGTATGTGAAAGAAACGGGGTACATGGAAGCGGCTGATGCGAATCGAGTGGTGGTGCTGTTCCCGCAAGTGAAGAAAGAACAGATGAATCCTTATGGGTGTTGGGATTTTTGGGGTTATACCTCAGATAATATGCCGCCTTACAATTATTACACCAAACAAGCGCCACAAATGGTTGCAGTAAAGAAAATGATAGAGCGATTAGTCAGTGCGCGTCATGCTTCTATGTAGGATGACACATGGTATGACAAGTATGTTGATACCGTGAAGCCCGATTAAGACTAAGGCGTAAATTGAAAGAGGTGATGTGTCTGAGCAGAAGTTAAACAAGTTGCTGTTATCGCCGCCGCTTGGGCACATTAATTAAGCATTTAAACGTAAAAACGCAATTTATGGTTGACCCTACCAGATAAATCCGTAAAGTACGCCTCGTTGTCACGAAGAACTTTTGGCAACAGAGTTACGTAAGTAACGACCTAAGGCGTGTTGGCAGAGTGGCCATGCAGCGGATTGCAAATCCGTGGACCTCGGTTCGACTCCGGGACGCGCCTCCATTCTCTCCCCAGCTTAGGCTGGTTTTTTTATGCCTAAAATTCAGTATCACCTTTCCCTGCTATAAATAGAGAAGGCTTGTAATACATAAGGAAACCCCTTGAGATTTCCCTATGTGAGGTTACTTGGGTATAAGTGCCTTTTAAGAAACTAAGCGATACAGACGGCGAGGGCGGCCCCCGGTGTTGTAATTGAGAACCAAATTCACCATCCCTTCTGATTCGAGAAACTCCAAGTAGCGTCTAGCGGTGATGCGGCTGACTTGCATTCGTTCGCCGATGTCTTCTGCGGAGAATTCCTCAAGGTGAGACTCCATTAACAGGGTTTTTAAGGTGGCTAAGGTGGTTGCATCAATGCCTTTAGGGGTTTGACGGACGTCTTTCTGCGGTGTTTTTCGCAGTAGGGTATCAATGTCACCTTGGTCTACGGTGGTATTGCTTTGCAATTGCTCGCGATACACTTTGTAATCATTTAATGCTTGGTGTACCCGAGAAATCCGAATGGGTTTCACTAGGTAGTCACTCACGCCAAGATGCACCGCTTTCTCAACAGTCGACGTTTCTCTATCCGCAGTGGTGATAATAAAATCACATTGGGCACCTTGCTTACGCATGCGTTGGATAAACTCAATGCCGTGGCCATCAGGTAGGTTGATATCAACAAAAATTAGTGAGGGTTGGAAGATTGAGTATTGTTGCAGTGCTTCGGCATAGCTCTCACTAACAGCGACGACAGTAAAATCGCTATCTTGGTTTACAGTTGATTCCAGCATATAGCTTGCCCTTAAGTCATCCTCAAGGATCATTACACTGATTTTAGTCATATTGCTCGATGTTTTTCTTGTCTAAATACAGGCTAAATAAAGTGGTGTCATTCTCTGTGCGCTCCCAGTCGATGGTCCCTTCAAAGTAGTCCACCAACTGCCCAACAAGGTATAAACCAATACCATGTTGTTCGTCGCCTTGTTTAGAGCTAACGCCAAATTCCAAAATGTGGTCAAAAATAGCATCATCTATGCCCGAGCCAGTGTCCTGGACTTCGATGATGAGATGGCGACTTCTGTCGCTCAAATAAATATAAACCTTTGGTTCACGTTCATTACGGTTTTGCCAAGCGGCTAGCAGGGCATTATCTATTAAATTGCCAATAATTGTGACTAATTTATCAGATACGGTTTTTCCGTAGTTACTCAGCATACTGTCTGGGTCGAGGGTGTATTCCACGCCCATCTCATTTGCTTTGTTGAATTTTGCCAGCAGTAAACCCGCTACAGCACTATTGGATACGTTGCGTACAATGGCATTGATCACCGACTGATATTGGTCGGTTTCTTGCTGTATGAAGCGTATGGCTTCGTTGTTACGTCCCAACTGCAGCATACCTGAAAGCGTATTAAGCTTGTTGGAATATTCGTGAGTTTTGCTGCGTAACAGCTCAGAATAATTTTTTAGGTAGACCAGCTCTCGTTCTAACTGGGATTGATTTAAGTTAGGGAAGAACACGATGACGTGGCCAATCTGTCCATTTGGACTTTGTAAGGGGTAAATATTAGCGCGAAATGAAAATTTGCCAACGGTAAATTCACCTTGGTGGAAACGCTGCTGTGTTGAGATGACCAAATGACTGAGTGAAAGTGAATAACGCGCGATCCCTTGGTTAACGTAGTCATGACGTCCATAGTTATTGATGGCGAATAGCTTCATCGCACTATTATTTATCGTAGTGATATTCAGATTGGTATCAACTGCAATAATCGCATCACGGATGGAATTTAGAATGAGCTCATGTTCACTGAATTTGTTGACGATGTATTCAGGTTCATAATCAAGAAATGTTCGTTTCATTTTGTAGACGAACAGTGTCACCATGCTAATCGCCAGTAAATAGACTACGGCAATCATCACACCGATATGCCCGTATTGCTCTAACAATATTGCAGAGGCTCGTTCAGAAAGATAGCCAATACAGATAGCACCAATCGTCTGTCCATTGTCGATTATCGGAACAAAATTACGAATTGCGTCTCCAAGAGAGCCTTTGGCTACTGTGCTGTAAGCTTCACCTTTGGTTAGCGCTCTTTGAATATCGTCACCGACGAAATGGTGACCGACCCGTTGAGGATTGCTATGAGAAAGGCGAATGGCATTGTGATTAACGACGACGATATAGGATGCGCTGGTTTGACTACGAATATGTTCAATATAGTCATTGAGATGAGGAGATTGCCCCAAATTACTAAGGCGAGTTGCTTCAACCACTCTGGAATCTTGAGCAAGTACTTTCGCCAGCTCAATACCTCGGTTCTGTAAACCTTCCTGATATAAGTTCTTTAGTAGAAAAAAAATCACAGTTGTGACCACGATAACGATGGTGGACGAGGTCGCTATCGTTGAAATGGCCAAGTGGCTTTTCAGTTTCATCTATCAGTATTTCCGAAGTGTTTATTCGTTAAAAGCGAGGTCGATTCGCCAAGGGCGATATTTTGAGGAGCATTTTGGGATGAGTCAAAGAAAAATACGCTAAATGTGCGCACAAACGCATCATCTTGCGTGAACAAAAGTTTCAAAAGCATTGGATAGTTACATTACTACGCTACTCAGTATGCAGATGCTATGGAATTGTTAAACTCCGCGAAAATTTTAAAACAACCCTACATGAGAGCAAGTTATGTTTAATAGTACTGCTATCTCTGCCAAGGATAAGCTAACGATCAATATCGTGTTTGCCTTGTCAGCACTAATTATTCTTTTCGCAACGATCCAAAATAAGATGCCATCAGGCATGATTGGTGCCGTTGGTATTATGGCGGTAATTGGTTACCTGCTAAATACTATAGGCAACAAAACTCCTATTGTGAACCAATACTTCGGTGGTGGCGCCATTGTTGTAATTTTCGGCTCTTCTTACATTTTCCACAGCGGTTATGTTCCTGCTGAAACAGTAAAAACCGTGACTACCTTTATGAAGAGTGGTGGTTTCCTCAATTTCTTCATCGCAAGCTTGGTGACTGGTTCTATCCTAGGTATGGACAGCCACACCCTTAAAAAGGCTGCGTTCAAATACATTCCTGTGATTCTGGGTGGCGTAGCTTGCGCATTCCTGTTTGCTGGTGTTGTTGGTGCAATGCTAGGTGAAGGCTTCTTCAACTCTGTTATGCTGATTGCTCTACCTATCATGGGTGGCGGTATGGGTGCTGGTGCTGTTCCTCTAGTGGAAATCATGCACGGAAGTACCGGTATGGACACCGACATGTTGATGTCAAAAATGGTTCCTGCATTGGCGATCGGTAACGCTATTGCTATCGTGACGGCGGGTATTCTACATCGAGTGGGTAACGCGTTCCCTTCATTGACTGGTAATGGTCAGTTGATCATTGGTGAGGCAAACAAACCTGAAGAGACCGATGAGAAACACTCTATTACAGTACAAACTCTAGGTGTTGGTGCATTGCTAGCGATCACTATGTTCCTAGTAGGTACGCTACTTGGAACTGTCATCAAGATGCATCCATTTGCCTTAATGATCATCTTCGTTGCGGTTCTTAAAGTAACTGGTCTTCTACCTCGTGAACTTGAGCGTGCTGCGCACGTTTGGTCTAAGTTCGTACTAGACAATTTAACGCCAGCGCTACTGGTAGGTATCGGTGTGGTTTACACAGACCTTGACCAAATTGCTGCTGCATTGACTTTGTCAAATCTACTAATGGTGTTCTCAACCGTAATTGGTGCCGTAGTAGGTAGTGCATTGATCGGCCGTATGATGGGCTTCTACCCAATTGAAGCTGCGATTACTGGTGGTCTGTGTATGGCAAACATGGGCGGAACAGGTGACGTAGCTGTTCTTGCATCATGTAAGCGTATGGGCCTAATGCCTTTCGCTCAAATTTCTTCACGTCTTGGTGGCGCTTTGATGCTTATTCTAGCCACCTTTATTCTGCAGCTATTTTTATAATTAAGGCCAAGTAATGTCACAGACCTATGACGTCGCGGCCACAACAGAGGCGGGCATTAGCCCGCTTTCTCCAGTGGACCAGTCACTAAACTCAATTATCCGTCAAACTGCTCAGGTTCGTTTTTCTGTCGCTCAAGCAGGCAACAACCTGTCTAAATATCTGATGTTGCGCCACGTTCAAGATCAGAACGAAGGACTTTTCTACCACTATATTCGTGAAAATATCCGCGATAGCTTACCTTATATTTACACCCCTTCTGTTGGTGACGCATGTCAGCAATATAGCTATCTAAACTTCGCTCCTCGTGGTCTTTATCTATCGTGCCGTGAAGGTGGCTCGGTCAGCCAGCAAATTGAACGCATTCAACAAGAAGTGGACATTATTGTTATCACTGATGGTTCTCGTGTTCTTGGCTTGGGCGACCTTGGCATCGGTGGTATGGGTATTTCAATTGGTAAGCTGTCTCTGTACACAGCGGTGGGTGGTATCGCTCCAGAGCGTACTCTACCAGTGTGTATCGATGTCGGTACGAACAATGCGAAATTGAAAGCGGACCCACAATACCTAGGTGATAAAGAAGATCGTGTTGATGACGAGACTTTCTATCAATACCTAGAAGAAGTGATGACGGCGTTAGAAAAACGTTGGCCTAAAGCGATCATTCAATTTGAAGACTTTAGCAACAACCACGCTTATCCACTCTTGAAAAAATACCGTCATACTCATCGTTGCTTTAACGATGATATTCAAGGTACTGCGACGGTAGCGGTTGCGACAATCAAACGCGCACTGAAAAAAGCGGGTAAAGAATCTGGTCAGTCAAACGTATTTATCGTTGGTGGTGGTTCAGCAGGTTGTGGTATCGCAGACCTTATCGGGCGTACTTTTGGCTTTGACGAGCAACACAATGTTTACGTTGTTGACCGTGACGGCATCATCTACGATGATTTTGCAGGTCTTAATGAAATGCAAGCAGAGCTAGCGCGTCCTGCGTCAGAGCGTCCTGCTGGTGTGGCTAAACTTGAACTTCTTGATGCGATTAAGCACTATCAGCCAGACGTTATCGTTGGTGTTACCGGTGTTGCGGGTCTATTTAGCGAAGAAGTGATTCGTACCCTAGTGGCACAAACTACTATGCCAGTTATCATGCCACTGTCTAACCCTGTAAGTTCTTGTGAAGTAACTCCAGCGCAAGTCTTTGATTGGGTGGGTGATAAAGCGATCGTTGCAACCGGTAGCCCGTTTGCTCCCGTTGTTTTTGGTGATAAATCACACACTATCTCTCAATGTAATAACGTGTACGTGTTCCCTGGTATTGGTCTTGGTGCGCATGTTGTTAATGCAACCACTATCTCCGAAGAGATGTTAATGGCTGCAGTGAATGCATTGGCTGAGTATGAGTGCTCACAGGCTTCTCACTATGAAGTACTGCCTGCGATTGAAGCGACGATGGAAGTTTCTAAGATCATCGCGATTGCCGTTGCGAAACAAGCTGTAGTAGAAGGCGTTGCTCAATCGTTTAATGAACTGAGCGAAACAGAATTGGCACAAAAGATTGAAGAGTCATTCTGGCAACCTGTTCAACACGCTTAAGCGCTGTTGATATGCTATGAGAAAGGGCCGAACGGCCCTTTTTTTGTGCGTCTTTCTGCGAATAGTGTCAATGCTTGCTGGTATTAAAAACGATATTCGACACCCGCTGTGACTTGGTTGAAATCGGTATTGGTCTCTTTACCATCTTGAACATCAGACGCATCAAGGTCGACGTCATACCATGTATATTCCGCATTAATGACCAAATTATTGGTGACTTTAAAGCCGACCCCGGCTCCAGCAAAGACGGCTTCGTCGTTTTGATCGCCTTTAGCTCCGGCGATATTGTAATCGGTGTTGTACCAAAGTTGTCCCCCTTTTGCATAGAGATCGACTCGGTCACCAATTGGTGCGATGAGTTTTAAGGCTCCGGTGTAACCATCCGTTTCAGCATTGGCCAGGCTACTTCCGTATTTACCAAAATCAACGTAACTGCCTTCAATCGCGACATAAGGATTAATGCGATAACCAAGAAGTCCTTGATAGACTTTATTATCGTCGTCAAAGTCGTCGTCGCCATCCACTTTTAGATAACCAAAGTTACCACCGACATAGAGACCGCTGTCGTTACTGCCTGTGGCTGCCTGAGAGGAGAAACTAAGTGAGGCTAAGACAAATAGGCCTGTTAATGCAGGATAGATCTTTTTCATCGTTTCGCTCCTAGTTACTAGTGAAGTTTAATATTTCGTTAACAACCTCAACATTGTGCGAATGAATGAGTTTAAGATCTTCATATATGAGTAAGCTTACTGTTATTAAGTTGTTAGAAAGTTGATGCCCAAGTAACCTCAAGATGCAGTTTCAGGGAGAATGTATTCGTTCATAGGCAAGGCACCGATTTGAATACATAGTTATTCTACGTAGAAAATCAGATATGTGCGATTCGCCGCTCATTGAGAAAGCTGAGTATAATTAGGGCGTTGTGAATACGATCATTGGCGGTTGAGTAACGTTAAATTTATCTGTGCTCATTGATGACGCTCAGAATTCTGCATCTTGTGGTCGTTTGGGTATAAAGCGTGTTAAAGAGAGGGACAGTTTATGGTAGTACATAGTGCAGCCTTTTTATGGGCTTTTTGGGCGCTGATCGCGATTTATTTTGTTCAATGGTTAGTTGCTTCCACAGTTAAAGCCCGTCACCCCGGAGCGATTCCAGGGAAATTACCTGACCAATTAAGTCACGATTCTTTCGTTTTTCGAACTCATCGAACTTATATGAATTCACTTGAAAATGCTCCGTTGATTTTGGGAGCTGTTGCTTTAGCGTGGTTATCTGAATCGTTTGAATTTTGGTTGGCGTTATGGCTATGGGTTTACGTAGCTGCGCGCGTAGGGCATATGTTGTGTTATTACGCTATCGCTACAGAGAAAAACCCAAGTCCACGCAGCTATTTTTTTATTATCGGAGTGGTGGCGAACCTAGCTTTGTTCATTTTGGCCACCATTCAATTGGTTGATGGATTGTAAGTTATAAGGTGTGCGTAGTAAGGCTAAGATGGCATAAGCAGTATGTGAGTGGTTACTGATAAATTGCGATGAGAAGTGAAGTCTGTCGCAATTGTTGTGATAAATTGAATTTGCTTGAATAGGTTACGGCGTTTAACTAGACAGATCTTGGTCTAACTGTTTAACTTAATGATAGTTTTTATGTTGGCGTTCATCCTTCGGAGGCTTGATGTCCATCCATCTTAGAAAAGCTTCTCATCATGTTATTAGCACCATACGTCAATCCAGTGCATTGCAGGATCTGTTGATTTGGTTAGTGGTAACTGTCCTCGTTTCCTATTTCTCCATTCGTTACGATGCGTTTGAATCGTTTCATGACCTCAGTCGCGACCAAGAAGTATGGCAACTTGATGAAGTGTTTGTCGTGTTGTTTTTTGTTGGTTTAGGTGGTTGCCTATTTGGATTACGTCGTTATTGGGACATGCAAACCTATTCGAGACGTTTACATCGTGAAGCGGATTTTGATTCTCTTACCCAATTACCCAACTCACGGTTAGCTAAACGGCAGCTTAATCATTTAATGATGGGATGCCCTAAAGAGCGCTATGTTATCGCGGTTTTGTTGGACATCGATAACTTTGGCACCATTAATCACCTTTATGGGCGTACTACCGCCGATATGGTGTTAAAGCATGTCGCTACACGCCTAAAGTTACGCAACGAGAAATCGGGTTTTGTCGCGCGTATTAATAGCGACGAGTTTTTGGCTTGTGATTTGTGTGATGGGCGATTACATGTCATTGAAGATTACGTGTCTGATTTGCGTCGCGTTGAAAATGTCCCGATTGTGATTGGTAAGTACGTTGTCAACATTCGTTTTTCGATGGGAGTTGCGGTTTATCCTAAAGATAGTGATAACCCAGATGATTTGGTGCGAGCGGCCTATCTCGCGTTAGAGCAGGCGAAAACCACCAATGGTATTGATTGGTATCTATATCGAGAAGAGCTTGGGCAACGTCGTGAATACCGTGAAATGTTGTCACGACAACTGTATAAAGCCATTCTCAATAACGAATTGTTTATGGTGTACCAGCCCATTTGGGATCAAAAAAGACATTTGTGTAAAGGGTTTGAAGCGTTAGTCAGGTGGAATTTTCAAGGTGCTTCGGTTCCGCCATTTTTATTTGTAAACATTGCGGAAGAATATGGCCTGATCAATCAGTTGGGTGATTTTGTTTTGCGACGGTCGTTATCGGAGATGAAAGATAAACTCACGTCTGATCAATATCTTGCGGTTAATATTTCTGCGCATCAGTTTCATCATGAGAGTTTTGTTCCTTCTTTACTCGATACCATCAAAGGTATTGAGTTTGATCCTAAACAGTTGGAATTAGAACTGACCGAAACAACGTTAATTGATAACTACGAATTACTTTTGGAAAAACTACATCGTATTCGTAAGAAAGGAGTTCATGTCGCGATCGATGATTTTGGTACCGGCTATTCATCTCTAAGTCGGCTCAATGAATTAAGTGTGGATAAACTGAAAATCGACCGCTCTTTTGTGGAAGGAATTGTCGATGGGGTAAAAGAGCAGAATATCGTTGAGTCTGTCGTCACTTTGGGCCGTAAATTGAATATGCAGATTGTTATTGAAGGTGTAGAAACCGAAGATCAAATGGATACATTGGTTGAGCTAGGATGTGACTTAATGCAAGGCTATCTTTTTGCTCGCCCAGCAACGCTCGACAAAATTGAGTCGCGTTTTTTTGGGGTCGAAAACTCCGCTATCAATTGATTGAGTCTTAATCATTTGCTGCCGTTAATCGGCAAAGTTAGCCTCACCCCCTGTTTTAAATCGACCCGTATTGATTATTGATAGCGAGTTTATCTGTTAGCGTTAACTCATAGTGGGTTTGCTATACGCTTGACGAAAGGTAATCATCGCAAGGTTAACCCATTCATCAATGAGAATCTTAGTGGGAGAAAAATCCGGATGCGTTAGGCATTGTAGCTGACCATCCCCGCGCAGAAGGCTTAAAAATAGCGTCGCGGCGGCGCGTGCTCCAACAGGTTGGATGTCTAACTGACCTTTAGCTGCAGCATCAGTTATGTACTCTGTTACCTGATCGAGTACCACTTTAGGCCCTGCTAGATAGAAGGCGCGGCCTAACTCAGGAAAACGAGGAGATTCTGCAATGATCGTTCGATACAGAGCCATCCCTTCGGGTGACAGGATCAAGGTTAAGTAGCGAGTTCCCACTTCTCTTAATGTGACGAAAATGTCGGAATGTTGTGGTAGGCACTCAGTGACTTGGTGAGTGAGTAAGTGACATTGACGCTCGATGACGGCAGAAAACAGTGCCTGCTTATTCGGGTAGCGAGTATAAACGGTCGCTTTTGATACCCCCGCGGCCTTTTGGATCATATCTGTCGTGGCTGCAGTGAATCCTTGTTTAAGAAACACTTCTGCGGCACCTTGCAGTACCCGCTCCAATTTAATATCTGCAGTAGACAATGAACTCTCCAAACGCAAAACAATAGGCAGCTACTATACCCATCTCAATTCTTCTGCACAAGAAAATACACCTTCGAATTTGCTGAACTACTTAGTTCAAAAATCATAATAGGTTTGTTATTGATCATTATTTCTATTGTGATTAAATAATAAATAAAACTAAACCGTTTAGTTTAGTTGTTGTGTGTAAAGGGGTGATAAGAAATGGAAGAACATCCGTACCTAAAAACGGTGAAGAGTGTGAACTTGTATGCTGCACGTAGCGTTATTCAGGCAGCACAACATTGTGCTCAAGAGCAAGGCTGGGCTATTAGTGTCGCGGTTGTCGACTGCTCAGGAGAGATCGTTGCATTGGAAAAAAACGATGATGCCATTGGTGTTAGCGCCTCGGTGGCACTGGCTAAAGCCAAAACGGCAGCGCTATTGCAAGCGCCTTCCAAGCAGTTTGAAGATTTTGTAAATCATGGTTCGCCTAGCTTTCTTTCTACTCCAGGCGTCACGGCACTGGAAGGTGGCGTTCCATTGATTGTTGATGGTCAATTTATTGGTGCAGTGGGGGTCAGTGGTGCCCATGGTGAAAATGACTCTTTTGTTGCGGTGACAGCCGCGAATGTATTGACTAAGTAGGTGAACGAATATGGCAGATTTAAAAGATAAACGAGTCGTCATCATTGGCGGTAGTTCAGGTATCGGCTTAGACATTGCCAAACTGGTATTAGCAAAAGGTGCAAAAGTACATCTCGCTGGTCGTCATTCAGACAGGTTAGCGACAGCACGAGTGGGCTTAGAAGGCGAGTTTGATGTTGAAGTAAAGACCGATTGTATCGATGCTCACGACTTTGTCGCACTCGAGAATTGGTTTAGTACGCTTGATGGTTTTGATTATTTGGTGTCTATGGTGGGAGATGTTATGGGCGGTGGTTTTATTGGCGCATCAATTGACACCATTCGTCACGTAATGGAATCAAAATTTCTGACTAACGTGCGAATTGGTCAGCTAGCCGCGGAAAAAATAACACAGGGTGGCGCAATTATCTTTACTTCTGGCACCGGCGGCCGAGCACAAGACGCGTGTGCCAGTTATGTGGGCAATCTGGGTATTAACGCATTAGTGGAGGGGTTAGCTGTAGAGTTAGCTCCTAACGCTAGAGTCAATGCCGTTTCACCGACTTGGACGTTAACCACGTTTTGGCGGGATATGCCAACGACTCAGGTTACAGAGATTAAAACTCATTTTGAACAAACTATCCCACTGGGTCGCACAGCGACCGTACGTGAGCTAGCCAGTACCTATGTTTACTTGATGGAAAATGATTTTATTACGGGTCAGCACATTGCCGTTGACGGCGGGATTATGCTTGGCTAACTGGTGTGAGGTAACGAGAATGAAAAAGCATTTGTACCGTGTTGATATTACGCCTGTGGCAGATAAAGAAGGTAATGCGCCTACCAATCCACAGAGCATTGCATTTGATTTTCCGTGTCATGATGAATTGCATGGGGTATTGGCTAAAGTGGGTGTCATCGAAGGTTTGAGTGAGCAAGAGTCTCTCAATCTCCTAATGGGGATTAAGATGATGGGTGAGGTGATGTTAGAGCATCGTAATCATACGTTATTCAAAGATCTTAATCGGCCGTTTGGCGAATTTATGCGGGCATTTAAACAACAAGTCGCTCAGCAGGAAAAGTAGAAGAGGGTCTTTAGTGATTGGAGCGTACAGCGGGAATCGAACCCGCATTTTCAGCTTGGGAAGCTAAAGTAATAACCATTATACGATGTACGCCTGTGCGAATTAATATACTCCTAATTGGCTGAATTAAAAGTATAAATTCACAAAAAACAGGCGCACTACGTGGTTTGGTTAAAAACCAATCAGCTTATTGGCTTTATTGTCTCGACGGCATGACGGCGATACGCCACTAAGGTTAGCAGCAAAATAGCAAGTAATCCTAAGCTGCCACCACCGCTGCTACTATCGTCACTGTCATCGGAATCTGGATTTATGTTCAAACTCGAGCCCAAAATTGGATCACTATCAAAGGCATAGCTGATTGATAGGGTTGCATAATCGTAATTAAGGGTATAAGCGAGACTATCAACC
Organism: Vibrio tritonius; assembly: GCF_001547935.1. NCBI lineage: Bacteria > Pseudomonadati > Pseudomonadota > Gammaproteobacteria > Vibrionales > Vibrionaceae > Vibrio > Vibrio tritonius. Next base: position 1,329,391 of record NZ_AP014636.1, on the reverse strand, counting down.
GCATTGTTTATGTACGAACGATAGTAGGGCACGTTACTATAGGCCCCAAAGTAGGATGAGCCATTCAATTTACATAGCCCACCTGACGTTGTGACATAAGAGGCGACACCAACAAGACGCACTCCGTAATCGCTGTCTGATGCATTGCTCGGGTTACGCCACACAAGTGGACCACCACTGTCTCCACGACAGATACCATAATTGATACTTTGAACTGGGCTTTGGACACAAAGGTAATCATCGTAATTTATTGTTACGCTTGCTTTTATGTTGCGACAGGTGGAGCTCGGTATCCCAGCAAGTAAAACTCGCTCTAGAGAGCCAGAGTTTCCATTCTCATCTTCACCATAGCCACTGGCTTGGACATTAGGCTCGTTGTCTTGGTTTGCGACATAACTATTCGAAAATTGAGTAAACATCGTGCTCATTTCGGCAGAGCTAGCAATTTTGATTTTTTTCGCATTAGTAAATGAAGCGCCTGTATCGTAGAGCACTGCAATGTCATGGGAGGTATCTAAACTACCATCCCATGTCGGATGGACATCGACACTGCTTTCAGGAATGGTGACTGAGTTAAGTACCGGACTGCTTGGTGAGGTGTAATCCATATAATAAACAGTAACACTGATTAACGTTTCTGTGTGGTCGCTATCCACACAGTGAGCGGCGGTAATCGCGACACCATCGTCTATCAGCGCTGCCCCACATAAGTAATAAACTGTACCGCCACTGGTGCTCTTGGCAATAGATAGGCGTGCCTGATAGGGAATAGAAGATAGAGCGGTCGCTGTACCATTCAGTATAGCGGGTGCGATGCTTTCAGTAGCGTATGCGTACTGACATGTCATCAGCGTAATAATGAACGTGCTAAAGCGGCGGATATGTCTAAGCGTCATTATAAGGCTATTCTCATGCATGTTGAACTACCGTAGGGAGAAGTGACCACATTGGGTTACTTAAACCGCTACATATAACAATGGTGTCGCATACGCGCCCACTGTGGCGTTTAGATAAAATCTGTCGTTGTTAAAGTGGAAAGAGAATAAAGCAAATGTCTAAACAGTGTAGGACGAAAAATCAACGATGACTCGCATTTTTAATAAAAATAATGCAACAAATATACTTTATATGACAATTGCTGCACACGCTGAATCCATGAGTAAGCATTTACGTTTGGATATGAGTGTTTATCTTAAAAATAAGACAAATTTATTGCACGGATATCGCTAAATTGACGATGGAGTTAAGCTTTTAGGACGGATTGGGACCAGTCATGGGACATAATGGGTCCTAAGGATGGCGGCGTTAGAATTATAACTATCTCGTATTCATCTTTTATACGTTAGTGGATATAATTCAATTAACATATAAATGTGGTATGTTTAGTTTATAAATTAGAAATATATAAAGTAGAATGTTTTTATAAAATTTGGTGGTGTGAGTGGAATTAAAATATTTTGATGAGAAAATAAATCAGATCCAAGCTGAAATTGAACTCTCAAAAGAAGACATTTTACGTAATCTTTATGAACGAGCTTTAGATCGTACCTATGATGTGGCTGAAACTTTTTTAAAGCTTAACCAAGCTTTTAAACATTTGCCAAAGTTTAAGGCTTTATCAGAATGTCGTTTAAACGAGGAAACACGTGAGCTTGCATATGAGTGTTCAAGTGAATTGAATGCTGTTGACGGGCAAATGCATAATAAGTCATATAGTCAATGGGTTGTCGTCAGAAAGATGTTCTATCAAATGAATGTTGATACGATCGAGTACGCACAGAGAATTCTCCCTAAAGTGATTAGTGACTATATACTTCGTCCGCAAGTTCATCGGCTTAATATCGATATTGTAAACGAAAAGCTTGGTGTTCTTTTAGACATGAATGCCTCGTCGAATGCTAGGAAATTTGCAGAGGAGAACTTAAAGATTGATAATTGGAATTGCATTTCAGACGAAAAAATACGTCAAGAATTATTCCATATTGAATTTTATATTTATGCAATTAACTTGTGGGTTTCTGCAGCTATTCATACAGTAGAAATGATTGAGAACTTATCAGAAGATGTGGAATGATTTAAATAGGATTCCATTCTGAATGTTTTTATTTATTTTTTGATCTTAATGGTAAATATTAGCTAATTAAGTGATTGATAAAGTATTAACTATTTATAATGTATGTTCGTGAAATAAAAATGGGATGAACTTACATGAATCGTCAAATACGAGCGACAATACTCACTACTTTATTACTAACTTGTTCTACCAGTGCTTGGGCGTCTTTATCCGAGTCGATGGCAACGCAATGTGAAGGGAATGGCAGCAGCTTTTCCCCCACACGTATTTACTATGTTTCACCGACAGGGGTAGCTAGTAACAGCGGCGACAGCGCATCCCAAGCGATGGATTTTCAAACGGCGCTGTCCACAGTGCAGGCTGGAGAAATGATTTTGCTGCAAGCGGGTACCTATGTGATTGATTATCAGCAAGATAAGAAGAACACCCTCCGCTTCGGTCAATCTGGTACGTCGACTGCACCTATTTACGTGGTAACAGAAAACTGTGGTCGCGCGGTATTTGACTTTCAATTTCCTGAAGGAGAATGGGTTCAAAACGGATTCGGCTTTTATGTCACTGGTAGTTATTGGTATTTTAGGGGCATTGATATTACCCATGCAGGGTATCAAGGTGCATATGTGACAGGTAACCACAATACCTTTGAAAATATGGCTTTCTATGACAACCGTAATACGGGATTAGAAATCAATAAAGGCGGAGCCTATAACTTGGTGCTTAACTCTGACAGTTACCTCAATTACGATCCTAAAAAACATGGCAGCATGGCCGATGGTTTTGGGGCGAAACAAAAGCAGGGGGCAGGTAATGAATTTATTGGATGCCGCGCTTGGAAGAATTCGGATGATGCATTTGACCTGTTCGATACTGACCAAAAAGTTGTGATCAAAGAGAGCTGGGCTTCTCTCAGTGGTATCGATTACTGGGGAGACTCTGCTTTTGCTGGTAACGGTAATGGTTTCAAACTGGGCGGAAATCGTGCGGTAGGGAACCATGAAATTTCTCGCTCTATCGCGTTTGGTAATGTAAACAAAGGGTTTGACCAAAATAATAATGCAGGTGGTGTGCGTGTCATTAATAACACCGCGTATGACAATGGTATTAACTTTGGTTTTGGTAACTCATTGAGTTCAGGCGAGAAACATTATTTCCGTAATAACCTTTCTTTAGATGGTAGTGTCACGGTCAAAAATGCCAATACCAGTAATAACTCATGGGATAGTGGCATCACTATGACTCGTAAGTTATTTGAAAACTTAAACACCAGTTTGGCTACTGCCGAACGTAGCAGCAACGGTGCTTTACCTCATAACGCCTTGTTCCATATCAAAGCGAATACCGTATTGATTGATGCGGGCGCGGTGGTAAATGGCATTGATTATTTGGGTGCCGCCCCTGATCTTGGTGCAATAGAGAAACAATAAACGTGGCTGGAAGGCTCAATTGCCAATAAAAGATGACACCCGAATAAAGGGCTGGTTTGTAATGACCAGCCCTTTTTAATGTGATGGAAGTGTTCATCAAAGTTGTAAGTTTATAAAAATCAGTCTTTGCAGTGGGCTGGTAACCTTCTTGCTCGTTCAGTGGTTATCTAAAGGAATGCACATGAAAGAAGGTATCTACCAAGTGTCGTTTTTATCGAGCCAATACATTTGTGGCCAAGGAATTTTGGTGATCAAAGATGGTTCGGTTAATGGCGGAGACAGTGGATTTATCTATTCTGGCAAACTCTTTTATCGTCAAGGGAAATACCATGTAGAACTCATGGTTAAGCAATGGAACGAACGTGCCGAATCGATTTTCGGTGCGATTGACCAGTTTCAGTTGACCCTCGAAGCCAACAGGGTGGGTGATGATCATTTTACCGCGACTGGCTGTATCTTCAATTGGCCACAAGCAAGGCTGACGATTGAAGGTCAATACCTTGCTCAAGCGGCGTAACGGAATACGGCAGCTAAGCCAATTTAAGTGACTATGCTCAAGAAGAGCTGCTGTGGGTGAGGCGATATTGCTCGCCCATTGCGAGTAAGCCAGACAACGCAAAATGATACATGTGTTCAATTAGTTGCTGTTGTGGCAGATTCGCCGTTTCTTGCAATGCGCCCGGAACCGATTGACCGGCAACCAAAAGTACCATGCAGGGGGCAATCACGTTCAGTAGGCAAGGAGCCAATTGCGGTGCATCGATGGGAATCTCCGTCACTTCACTTAATAATTCACGAATAATGAGAAGCTTAGGCTCCAACTCTTGGTTAAATAAAACCGCTAAGTTAGAGGTCGGGGCCAGTATCTCTCGGGCAAGCGTTTGGGCTTGCCATTCGTTGCCACTGCGTGTGGCATTGCATAATAACTCAATGAAAGCTTTAAGCTTTTTCTCAGCAGGCTGCCCACTGTGAGCAATGTTATTCAGTAACTCAATATTGATGATACTGCTGTGTGCTTGGGCTAGTACTTTCTGATACAACCCATTACGACTACCAAAATGATAATTGATCGAAGCCAAATCGACGCCAGCCTCTAGTGCTATGGATTTACTGGTGGTTTCAGCAAATCCATTTATCGCAAAGAGTTTACCTGCGGCATCTAAAATGCGTTGGCGAGTAATTTCTCCATCAACACGGGTTGATGTTTTACGTCTTGTCATATTTTCTCTGCTCACCCTGCTTGATTTTTCCCCTAAGATAAATTAGTTTAAATTTAAATTCAATTTAAACTAATTGGTTTAAGCGTCATTTTTCTAACGTGGAGCTTTATTCAACGCCTGTTTGGCGAGCGAGTGATGACCACCATAGGGAAAGTAAGCACTCACAATGATGAGAATGAAAACATGCGTAATAGGTTGATTATTTTACCGTTATTGGTTCTGTTTGGTTGCACTCCACAAGAAAACCCTCAGGCTCTTGGTTCTTTGGAACGCGACAGAATTTCACTCACCGCAACGGCCAATGAAATTATTGAGCGAATTGACGTAAAAGAAGGCCAGGCGGTTAAGCAAGGTGATGTTTTGCTCACCCTTTCTTCTATCAGTCAGCGGGCTGTATTGGCTAAAGCGGTGGCGCAAGAAGTACAAGCGCAAACGCAACTGACTAAATTGCTTAATGGTGAACGATCGGAAGATGTCGCTTCCGCACAAGCGAATGTGGAAAATGCGCGTGTTCGATTAGATAACGAAGAGAAGCAGTACCGTCGAATTGCTGAATTAGTTGCACGCAAACTCAGTTCGCCAGCAGAAAAAGACAATGCGTTAGCCAAGCGCGACGAAGCGAGAGCATCCTATAATGCGGCTCTACAAACATTGAAGAAATTGTCCGCAGGTTATCGAGCAGAAGACATTGAGGTTGCACGTGCTGAGCTGGCAGCAGCAAAAGCAAATGTTGAACTTGAACAACATAAACTCAGCGAATTGACGATTACTGCAACGCGTGAAGGTGTGATCGATTCGTTACCTTACCATCAAGGAGAGCGAGTTCCGGTGAATGGTATTGTTGCAATCATCGCCGCGGAAAGTAAGCCGTACGCTCGGGTGTACTTACCAGAATTGCAAGTTGCTCACTATCCTGTAGGTACGCAAGTCACCGTGCACGTTGATGGTATTGAGAAAGCAATGATGGGCAAAGTTCGTTGGATTTCGAAAGACTCCTCTTTCACGACTTATCGCAGCATGAGTGCACGTGATCGCTCTCGTTTGGTCTATTTAACCAAAATAGACCTACCAGACTCAGCGGCCTCATTACCAGCAGGCATTCCGGTTCAAGTGGATTTGGATGACGATTATGAGTGAGTTAGCGATTAGGGCTGAACATATCGTTAAACGCTTTGGTGAATTTACCGCGATTGATGATATTTCATTGAATGTGCCCAAAGGGTGTATTTATGGCTTTTTAGGACCCAATGGCTGTGGTAAGTCCACGACCATTCGCACGTTAACGGGATTGTTGCACTCAACTTCAGGGGAAATCGAAGTTCTTGGTTATAAGATTCCTCGCGATGCCGACCTGTTACGCCTCAAAATTGGTTACATGACGCAGAAGTTTTCATTGTATGACGATTTGTCTGTTTATGAAAACTTGCAGTTTATGGGGACGATTTTTGGTATGAGTCCTAAAACCTTAGATCAACGCTGTGCAGAACAGATGTCAACTTATGGTTTAGATAGATTACGTAACCAGCGAGCCAGAGGCATGAGTGGGGGGCAAAAGCAACGTCTATCACTTGCTTGTGCCACCATGAATCGTCCGGAACTTCTGTTTCTTGATGAGCCAACATCCGCAGTTGACCCAGAAAACCGTCGCGACTTCTGGGAAAAACTGTTTGATCTGTCAGAAATGGGCACCACGATTTTGGTAACCACGCACTACATGGATGAAGCCGAGCGCTGCCATCGCTTAGCTATTATGGAGTCTGGCAAAATGCGTGCAGATGGGCCGCCGGATGAGTTAATGGCACAAATGGGTGTGAACATTGTGGAAGTAAAGGCGCCAGGTCTTCGAACGCTTAAAGCCAAATTACTTCAGTATCCACAACAGATTCGTTCAGCTGCTCAGTTGGGGGTTCGACTGCGCGTATTGATTTACCAACAAATAGAGGATCCTATCGGTTGGATGCAGCAGACGTTTCCCGAATTAAATAAGGCGGAAATGACGATTGCGCGGCCAACTATTGAAGATGTGTTTGTATCGGTGACAGGGGAGGGGCGTCAATGAGTTCATGGACTCGGATGAAAGCGATTATCATTAAAGAAATACGGCAGTTGCGGCGCGACCGAATTACCTTTGCGATGATTGTGGTGATCCCTCTAGTACAACTGACTTTGTTTGGTTATGCGATTAATATGGATGTGCGCAACATTCCGGCTGGAATTGTTGATATGAGCCAAAATCAAACCAGTCGCCAATTACAGCAGCAAGTTCTGGCTTCTCAGGTGGTGAATTTCACCCATAGCTATTCTTCCCCGGCTGAAGCTCAGCAAGCGATTCAAGCAGGCGAAGTAAGAGTTGCATTGGTGATACCAGCTGATGTGAACTACCGTTTGGCTCACTCTCAAACCCTAGGACAATGGATGGTGGATGGCACCGATAGCACCATCAGTTCTGCGATTTTGGGACTGAGGTCGTTACCATTTACCCTCTTCCCTGAATCGCTCAATACGCAAGTGGGTAATGACACCGCAGAAACGTTAAATGTCGCGTTATTTTATAACCCTAGCCGCAGTTCAGCAGTAAACATTGTACCCGGTCTATTAGCGGTGATTTTGAGTATGACCATGGTCTTGTTTACCAGTGTGGCTGTGGTTCGAGAGCGGGAACAAGGTAACCTCGAACTGCTTATTACCACTCCGGTATCGTCGCTTGAGCTTATGATAGCGAAAATTGTCCCTTACATTTTTGTTGGTCTAATTCAAACCGTGATCATTCTTACCTTAGGCCACTTTATGTTCGATGTGCCAATCAATGGTGCCGTACATCAGATTTTTTTAGGGGCGCTACTGTATATTTCAGCGAGCTTAACCGTTGGTCTACTGATATCAACGATGGCAATGACACAGTTACAAGCCATGCAGATGACCATGTTTATTCTTTTGCCGTCGATACTGCTGTCTGGTTTTATCACACCTTATGAAGCTATGCCAAATGTGGCTCAATGGGTCGCTGAAGCATTACCCACTACCCATTTTATGCGTTTAATCCGAGGTATCGTGTTACGCAGTGCCAGCTTGATGGACATGTGGAAGGACACCCTTTGGTTAGCCATTTTTACCGTGTGCGGTGTGTGGGTATCGGCGAAACGTTTTAAAAAGTCGCTCGATTGATTCGGCGTTATAATTCCGAATTATATAAGTGATGATAAAACCCACAAAATGTATGTATCATAGGCAAGGGTGTGTGATTTTTCATCACTTAAATCAAAAAGATAGAATTAACTGTTGACGTGAATTTTATCTCGAGTAAAGTGTGCCTTGTTCACAGGGCAAAGCGCTGTGAATGTGGCAACATTAACACTCAGTGTTGTTGAAGAATAAAAAGATATGGGATGCTAGTCCGGTATCTAAGATGGTGTCTTCCCATCGCAAAAAGTTTTGCGTGCCCTGGTGGTGGAATTGGTAGACACAAGGGATTTAAAATCCCTCGGCGTTCGCGCTGTGCCGGTTCAAGTCCGGCCCGGGGCACCATCTTCTCTACAAAGCTTTTCTATATGGCGTGTTGGCAGAGTGGCCATGCAGCGGATTGCAAATCCGTGGACCTCGGTTCGACTCCGGGACGCGCCTCCATACTCTCTCTATTTCAATTCCTTGTTGCCAAACCAAGCTAAATCGAATAATCATTCGGTGAGTTTTGCGGTGCTTTATTTTTCTGTTCACGACGATTGTTGAGCATAAATTCAATGAATTCATTTTCTGGCATTGGTCGACCGGTAAAGTAGCCTTGTGATCGGTCGCAGCCAAAGCGCTGTAATTTATCTAATGTTTGTTGATCTTCTACGCCCTCGGCAACCGTGGCAATGCCAAAGCCTTTGGCCATTTGGATTATGGTTTTGACAATGATTTCATCTTCTTGATTGGTGGCGATCTCTTTAACGAATTCTCTATCTATTTTGAGTATATCTACCGGAAATCGTTTTAAATAGGCGAGGCTTGAATACCCTGTACCAAAATCATCAATTGAGAGGCGACAGCCAAACTCTTTTAGATCTTTTACTACATCGAGTACGAACTCGGGATCCTTGATCAAAATAGATTCAGTTAATTCCAGCTCAAGCATTCGTGGTACGATGCCTGTATCGTTAATTGCTCTGTGTATGCTTTCACTGACATCACCTCGTGCAAAGTGAACTGCAGAAAGGTTAACTGCCACGAGAGCATTCTCCATACCAAGGTCGCGCCATCGCCCTACCGCTGCACATGCGGTATGCAGTACCCAATCACTGATAGGGATGATAAGCCCAGTTTCTTCCGCGACAGGAATAAACTTGGCGGGAGAAATCATGCCCAGAGTGGGATGTTTCCAACGAATTAGCGCCTCAGCCCCTTTAAGCTTACCGGAGCGAATTTCCACTTTGGGTTGGTAGTAGAGTTCAAACTGGTGGTCGTCTAATGCCTTGCGTAACCCAAAAGCAATCGTGAGTTCTTCTTCGATAGATTCATTCAATTGCTGTCTATAAAATCGGTAGGTATTTTTGCCATCCTCTTTCGCTTGAAGCATGGCCGAATCGGCTTTTCTTAATAAGGTTTCTAAATCAGATCCGTCTTCAGGAAATAAGGCTACACCCATAGATACGGTTAAGTTAATCTCTCGTCCTTCGAAGTGAAAAGGCGTTTCTAGTGCGCTAAAAATACTACTGATTCGAGAAATGCATTTCTCTGCATCACTTAAATTGGGGAAGAGAATCGCAAATTCATCGCCGCCTTGCCGACACACGGTGCCAAGTTCTTTTACACACTCTTTAAGACGCTCTGATACCAGTACTAAAAGTTGGTTAGCATTAGAATATCCGAGCAAATCGTTAATAATTTTGAAGTTATCTAAATCGAGACTCAGTAAAGCGATAGAAGGGCACTGCTTAGTTGCTTGTAGCATCGCTTGCTCTAAGCGATCGGAAAGTAAGCGCTGGTTAGGTAGCCCTGTCAGAGCATCATGTTGCGACATGTACACGGCTTTCTCTTCAGAGCTTTTTAACTGGTTTATATCGTTAAAAATCCAAATACTGCCTTTGCGAGGGTTATTTTGATCGATAGCGTTACCTGTGAGTTCACACCATACAGATTCACCATTAGCTTTCATGAGCTGAATTGTTGCACTGTAGGAGTCTTCGTTACAAAGAACACGGTACGCTTCGTTACCAAAATCGTTGAAGGTTTCTTCTGAGTCGTAAAGCAGGCGGGTAGATTGCCCTATTACGGTCCCTTCTTCATAGCCAAGCATTTGTTCAAAGCGTTGATTGCATGCCACAATGATACGATTTTTTATCCACACCATACCAACTAACGCATTATCGAGTAGCGCGTTTTTTTCTGAAAGTAAGGTGTTGAGTGTTTCACTTTGCTCAACTCGCTCAGTGACATTACGTCCAACAATAACGCAAAACTGATGGTTGTCTAAGGTCGCTCTCTGATAGCTTAGCTCTAACCATACCCATTCTTCAGCAGAATTTTTTTGTTCAATAACTGCCGAGCCTGAGTTTGAGTCGCTTAAAATATTATCAAGAACGTCATTGACACGACTCCACGGTAACTCATGAAGTGGTTTGTTGACGAGTTGGTTTTCTTGAACACCAAACAGTGTACAGACTGATTGGTTCACGTCACTCACTATTCCGTCAGGAAGAGAAATGAGCATGACCATGTCTGGCGTATGGTCGAGCAGGGTTTTAAACCGCTCAAGGCGATCCATGTTACGGCGCAACTGGGGATAGTAATTTTTGCGAAAAGAACGATCCCCTAATCCGATAATGTCTTCTCTACGCTGACCTATTGTGTCTTTCTTAACGTTTTTATCTTCGTCGTCACATTGCTTCACTGTAAATCGCCTTGATATCTCCGAGAGAGGCTATTCGAGGGTTGGTCACAATACAGGCATCATTGACCGCATGAGTGGCCAGTTCCGGAATGTCTGAGGAATGAACTCCTACATTAGACAGTTTTTCATTAATCCCTAACTGTTTGCGCAAATTAGAGAATTCTTGTGTAATACGTGAACCCAAAACTTTGGTTTGCATACCTCGAGTATCAATGCCCATGATTTGGGCAATGTTTTGATAGCGCTCACCACTTTTGGACATATTAAACCGCACTACATGGTCGATCAGTAGGGCATTGCATTCGCCATGGGGAATATCAAGATAGCCACCAAGGGAATGCGCCATAGCGTGCACAGCGCCCAAGCTTGCGTTAGAGAAAGCAAGTCCAGCTTGAAGTGAGCCAAGCAGCATGTTTTCGCGGCTGGGTATATGGCTAGGTTCAAACACTGCACGGTGAATATTTTCCCACAGCAATTTAATCGCGTGCATCGCGTGTACGTCGACAATCGGGGAGCTTGCTGTCGAGACGTAGGCTTCAATCGCATGGGTCAACGCATCTACGCCAGTACAGGCAGTCAGGTAAGTGTCGAGAGTTGTGGTGGTCTCTGGATCAATCAACGCAACATCAGGTACGACAGTTTTACTGATGATCGCCATTTTGTAGCGCATGTCGCTATTGGTGATGATACAAAATTGGGAGATATCGGCCGAGGTGCCCGCGGTGGTGGGGATACAAATCAGAGGAGGGCCAGGAATATCGACCTGATCAATACCTTCAAACATGGATACTTCGCCGTCATTGGTATGGACAATCCCTATGGCTTTTGCGCCATCAATAACACTGCCTCCGCCCACTGCAACGATAACATCACATTCATTCTCAGCGTAAAATTGAGCTCCTCGCATTACCTCATGGTCTTTCGGGTTCGCTGTAAGCTCGGAAAATACCACCGACTCGATGCCTACTTCTGCCAAATCATTGATGGCTTGCTGTACCCATCCAGCTTCGATAACCCCTTTGTCTGAAACTATTAGGACCCGCCGTGCCTCCATATTACGAGCGTACACTGCAACCTTGTGTCGAGCGCCTACTCCGAATATAAACTCTGGTGCGACAAACTTTCTCATCTCATACAAAGCCATGGCTCATCCTCTTCAAAATAGTGAAAGGGGTTGGAGTCATCAAGGGTAGACTCACCTTTGAATAAAGTGTAGTTCAGCTTAGTACCCGCGTACCAAATTTTGCGATCAATAAATACCCTAAAAAATGTTAGGTCGGTGTATAAATCAAACAATTTCCACCTTAGTGGTATTCGAGGTTATTCGGGGATAATGGCATTTAATAAGCGTGCTTTGGTCCCTGAAAGGTGCAAACGCATCGCGGATCGCGCTGCGTCTGGGTCGCTTCTTTCAATCGCGTGACAGAGATGTTCGTGCTCTTTTAGTGCCTGTTGTTTTCGTGATGCAGGGATTAACGGATCTTTATGATTTAAACGTTGGTAAACGTAGGTGAGTAAAGCAACAAAGTGAGGGTTTTTGGCTGCGGCTGCAACCGTGAAGTGAAAACGAGCATCCATATCCGATGAGGTGTGGTTGTTTGCTATGGCTTGCTTCATATCACGCAGGTGTATCTGCAGTTGATCAACATCGCGCATGGTGCGTTTTTGAGCCGCGAGATAAGCGGTTTCCGATTCAATTGCGATACGCAATTCCATTAAGTAAGTGAGTTCCAACTCGGGTGATGCGCCTGTACTGGTTAGCTGCAGTACATCGCTGATCGGTTTGTCACAAACAAACGCTCCTTTGCCTTGTTGGGTCATGACCAATTGGCTCGCGCGCAAATCCGCCATCGCTTCGCGAATGACCGTTCGACTTACTGCAAAACGACGCACTAATTGTTGCTCCGATGGCAGTTTTGAACCCGGAGGGTATTCTCCTTGCTCAATGGCATTCTTCAATTCCAAAACAACGGTGTGGGCTCTGCGAGGATGAGACGACATCATGGTTCTCCAATCTGGCTTGTCATACAAGTTTAGCGTGTTGCCTACTTAGCAGGAAAGCCTAGTCGTGACAAACTAAGACCTCTCGCAAATTCTTTCTTTATCTGTATGAAGCTTATCAACTTGTATGACAAGAGGCGTTTATGATTATCACCCAAGTAACTGTCACGGCATTTGAGTATTTTACCAAGCGGTCTTCCGATAGTGCAGGGCACTCACATCCCTTTCCCCAAGGAGCCATGGCAAAACAAGCTATGCTGACCATCGAAACTGAGGATGGCAACAAAGGGTATGCTTTTGCTCCCGTAGAAGTGATTCGACCTCATGTGCTTAATGCTTTCTTTAAAAAAGTGTTGATTGGGAAAAATGCCATGTTTCGCGAACAGTTATGGCACGACTTAGAATTGTGGCAACGTGGCAGTGCTGGGCAATTAACCGATCGCGCTTTGGCGGTAGTAGATCAAGCGCTCTGGGATTGGGCTGGGCGATTTTTGAATGTGCCAGTTTATCAGTTGATTGGCGCATATCGCGATAAAGTACCAGCGTATGGCAGCACTATGTGTGGTGACCAACTCAGTGGCGGTTTAGCGACACCAGACGACTATGGCCGATTTGCTGAGCAGTTAGTTGCGCGGGGCTACAAAGCGATCAAGCTCCACACTTGGATGCCACCGGTCTCTTTTGCACCTAGTGTTACGATGGATATTCGAGCCTGTGAAGCGGTACGTGAAGCGGTTGGACCGAAGATCGAACTGATGATCGATGGTTACCACTGGTACAACCGTACCGAAGCGCTCAAGATAGGTAAGGCGCTAGAGCGGTTGGATTTTGCTTGGTTTGAAGAGCCGATGAACGAACAGAGTATTTCCTCTTATCAATGGCTAAGTCACCAACTATCGATTCCGGTTATTGGTCCTGAATCGGCATCGGGTAAGCACCATACGCGTGCAGAGTGGGTTAAGTCACAAGCAAGCGATATTTTGCGCGCTGGTGTACCCGGAGTTGGGGGGATCTCTCCAACGTTGAAAGTGGCACACCTTGCTGAATCATATGGAATGAACTGTGAAGTGCATGGTAATGGCGCAGCCAACTTAGCAGTTTGTGCAGCGATCAAAAATTGTCAATGGTATGAACGAGGCTTACTGCACCCATTCTTAGACTATGATGAAGGTATATCTTATCTCAATCAACTTGCCGACCCAATGGACAGTGAAGGGTTTGTTCATCTCTCTTCTCGCCCCGGCTTAGGTGAAGATATTAACTTTGATTACATTGAAGAACACACTCTGGCTGTGCACGATTAATCCTTATATTGTCCAGTAATGGGAAGCAAAGTGTCTGGTTTTGCTCATGGCCAGACACTTTGTGGTATCCTGATCGCAAAATCTGTAAAATTGTGTGAAACAACAACGACATTAAGAAGAACGTGAGCGAACAACAACCCGTAAAACGTCGCCGTGGGCGTCCACCTAAAATCGAACGAGAATACTCCGACACCAAGAAAGTCCTTATACACAGTGGATTAGAGATGATCACTGAATTTGGCTTTACAGCGTCTGGCGTCGATGCGGTGGTGAAAAAAGTTCAAGTGCCGAAAGGGTCTTTTTATCACTATTTTAAGAATAAGGAAGAGTTTGGCTCGCAAGTATTGGCCGCCTATGGCGACTATTTTGCCCGCAAACTGGATAAGCATTTATCTCGGATGGATGTCGAACCATTAGAGAGAATTGGTTTGTTTGTGGCGGATGCGAAAGCGGGGATTGAACGTTTTGAATTTCGTCGTGGCTGTTTGGTTGGCAATATGATGCAGGAAGTACCACAACTATCGCAAGCGTTAGCGGTTCAGTTACAAAGCATCATTCTTGATTGGCAACAGAGAATTGCAGCCTGTTTTGCTTTAGCTCGAGCGCAGCAACAGTGGCAATCATCGGCAACCGATGCCCATTTGGCAGCACTATTTTGGTCTGGATGGGAAGGGGCTGTAATGCGTGCCAAGCTCTTTCGTTCCACTCAGCCGTTGGATGATTTTTGGCACTATTTTCGTTGTAGCATCAGTCAATGTTAAACAACCATTCCCACTGAGGTTCCAGCTCTGATCATTAGGCGGATGCGAATGTTGATAAGCAAGACTTTACCATACATGGCAAAGTGCGCGACGGGTGGGATTTCACTTTGCGTTCAGCATTGGCTGGCTTAACGGGCTCATTTTTAAGAGAAGTGAGTTCACCAATTGAGTAAAGAGAACTCAGGATTAAAAATAACCCTGAGTTCTAAAGCGCAAAAACAGAGCTAGTCTTTGTTAATGTCTACTACAACACGTCCTTTCACTTTGCCTTCCAGCAGTTGGTGCGCGGTATCAATCACGTCATTAAAGCCAATGATAGAGCTGGCGGTATTAAGTACCTCTTGATCCACCAGTTGGGCAATTTGTTCCCAAGCTTTCAGGCGTTTTTCATTTGGACACATCACACTGTCGACACCAGCGAGCGTCACACCGCGCAAAATGAAGGGGGCAACAGTTGCTGGGAAGTCCATACCTTGGGCAAGACCACAAGCGGCAACGACGCCGCCGTATTGGGTTGATGCACAAACGTTCGCTAAAGTATGGCTACCTACAGAGTCAATAGCTGCTGCCCAAAGCTCTTTTCCTAATGGACGGCCTGGTTCCGAGAGGGTATTGCGATCAATGATCTCACTTGCTCCGAGTTGACGTAAACGTGCTTCCTCTTCTGGTCGGCCTGTTGATGCAACCACCTCAAAGCCCAATTTGGCTAGGAAGGCAATAGCAAAACTACCTACACCACCATTAGCGCCAGTCACTAGCACTTTGCCGGATTGTGGTGTGATGCCGTTGTTTTGTAGCGCTTGGACACACAGCATGGCAGTGTAACCAGCGGTGCCTACCGCCATAACATCAAAGCTGCTCATGTTTTCTGGAGTGGACAACAGCCAATCGCCATTAACTTTGGCTTTCTCTGTCAAACCGCCCCAATGTTTTTCGCCAAGGCCCCAACCATTGATAAATACACGCTGGCCTGCTTTAAAATTAGGATGGTCACTTGACTCAACCACCCCTGCAAAGTCGATACCCGGCACCATTGGGAAGCGACGCACTACTGGGGATTTGCCACTGATCGCCAAGCCGTCTTTGAAGTTCAGAGTTGAGTATTCGACATTAACCGTCACGTTCCCCTCAGGAAAGTCAGTTTCTTCCAACTGCTTAAATTGGCATTGATATTGGTCGTCGACTTTATCGATATAGAGCGCTTTAAACATAGAGTGTCTACCTTGTGGCTTAATAAGGAGTGATAAGACTAAATAGCATGGTATACAAACCATGGTTTAATTTCTAATTTAGACCGATCGTTTAATAATATTTTTAGGATAAAAGTCAGCAGCATAAGAAGCAAGGATAAATTGCCAGCATCATGAAATAGGGAGAGTGGATTTGACTTGTATCAATTTATCTAATTTTTGCTTAACAGCATTTGTTTTGCTTAAACAATAGACCAAAAAAATGCGCCTACGGATAGGCGCATTTTTAGTCGGTTGGCTAGAGAATGAACAGCCAAGTGAGTATGCGGAGATGAGCTTTACGCTTGGTTGAACGCTGGCTCTCTGTAAGCACCATATTCCGTTCTTAAGCCCATGATTAAACTTACACACATGAGCAGCAGTACAAAGACAAACGGTAAAGCTGTTGCCACCACACCTGATTGCAGTGCTTGAAGAGCATCTTGACCACCGATCCAAAGCATGGCGGCTGCAATCGCACCTTCGATACTTGCCCAGAAAATGCGTTGTGGAATTGGCGCGTCAACTTTACCACCGGCGGTAATGCTGTCGATAACCAGTGAGCCGGAATCCGATGAGGTGATAAAGAAGATCAAAATTAACGCAATTGAAATGACCGAAATCACGCTCCCCATAGGCAGTTGGTCGTACACATAAAACAACGTTAATGAAATATCGGTTAAACCTTTAGTACCGAGTTCACCGATATGGTTTGCTACTTGGTCTAATGCGATACCACCAAAGATACCCATCCAAATCATAGTGACCAGTGTAGGAACAAAGACAACGGCAATCATAAATTCTCGAACTGTTCGACCTCGAGAAACACGAGCAATAAACATCCCGACAAATGGCGACCAAGAAATCCACCAAGCCCAGTAGAAAACAGTCCAAGCATGCATCCAGGTTTCGTCTTCACGTCCGTGAGGATTACTTAGCGGTAAGATCGCTTTTACATAACCTGTAAAGGTATTTGCTAGCGAGCTCCATGCGGTATCGTAGGTAACTGCCACAATAAAGGCGAACAAAGCGGCGGCAAACATCATATTAATGTTACTCAGCACTTTTACACCGCCATCAATACCACGAACCACTGAACCAATAGCAATTAACGTAACGAACACAATGACAATTAACTGCATACCAATGCCGCCATCAGTTCCAAATACATAGTTGATTCCGCTCGTCGCTTGTTGCGCCCCAAGACCAAGCGAGGTTGCTAAACCAAACAGAGTGGATAGCACTGCTAGAATATCAATAACATGTCCTAACCATCCCCAGGCGCGATCACCAAAAATAGGGTAGAAAGCGGAACGCATCGAAAGAGGCAATCCTTTATTAAAAGCAAAGAAGGCTAATGCAAGGGCAACCACTGCAAAAATAGCCCAGCCGTGAATCCCCCAGTGGAAGATAGTTGCGCCCATCGCAAGAGATTTCGCTTCAGGAGTATAGGGTGCAACATTCAGTGGTGTTTTATACCAATCGGTAAAGTAAGCGGTAGGTTCCGCTACTCCCCAGAATAACAGACCAATCCCCATACCGGCTGCAAATAGCATCGCAAGCCAGGAAGCGGTAGAGTGATCGGGTCTTGCGTCTTTGCCACCAAGGCGAATACGGCCATAAGGAGAGACCATCAAAAAGACAGAGAAAATTAAAAAGGCATTTGTTGCCCACATAAACAGACCATCAAACTCATCCATGATGCTGTTTTTCATTTGATTGAGTGCATTGTTAGCGGTGGCAGGATCGACCACGAGTACCGCAATAAGAAAGGCTAGTATGAGGCCAGCACTGATTCCAAAGACGGGATTATGTACATCAAACCCCCATTTCTGCACATTATCTTGTCCCACCTGATAATCGGTGGTTTCGATACTGTATTTTTTCGACACACTTTCCATAAAGTCCACTTTTGTTTAGTAATCGATACATTGTGCCCATTTTTATGCCGCTTTTTTAAAAGGATACTCAGCATAAAAATTAGAGTACAAACTGTTTTACATGGCAAATGTTACCAAAATTTAACAGTGAAAGGCAAGTTTTAGCCAAATTCTATTGTTTTTACTGGTTTTGCATCCTGATAGGGGTGCTTAAAAGTAATGAGGACAAATGGTTTTAGCTCGATGTATTTTCTGTGGTGTTTACTAAGTAATTTGTGTTTTGTTGAATAATGCCGAAGAGAGTTTGATTGGTGAAAAAAAAAGCACGAGAAAAAACTCGTGCTCTTGGTCTGTAAAGGAATCTGTTTTTGCTATTTGCCAGCAACCCATTGATGTTTGGTTCTCACGCTTGACATTAGCATGTAGACACAAGTAGCCATCAAAGTGATGAACAAATAGGCCATAACGCCTTGGTGTCCTTGCATAAACCAATCTGCTGCTATTGGGCCTAAAACCGACCCAACGCTGTAGCTAAACAGCATCGCTTGAGTTGCAGAAACAATATAGCTGGAATCCAGATTAGCACACGCTAAATTGATCGCAATAGGATAGAGAGCAAAGGTTGATACACCAACCATAAATAAACAGATAGTGAGAGTTGCTAAGTCTGGAACCATCATACTTACAATTGCTGCAGCGGCCCCCAACAAGCAAAGTAGTGCCATAAGAAGGGTGCGGCCCATAATGTGTGACAGCCAAGGAACGATGGGTTGGATCGCCATCGCGCCCAAAATAACGATAGCCATTAAAGTACCTAAGTCCGTATGGCTAATGCCACGTTGTTGTAGCTCAAGAGGCATCAAACCATAAATGGCACCAGTGGCTAGACCTGAAACCAAACAACCGATGATGGCTGGATGGCTTAACTTCGAAATTTGGCGTAATGACAGGCTAGTGCCACTGCCAACGGATGGTTGAGCACCTTTGCTAAAACGCAAAATATACGTTGCGATGAGCAGTAACGTGCCAATGGCAATAAATGGAGCAAGTCCATCAACGCCGATAGAGGCAATGCCTAATTGGCCAAACGCAGTACCACCGTAGAGAGACACCATGTAGATCCCAAGGCGTTTCGCGCGCCCTTTTTCGTCCCCATGAAGTAACCATGACTCAACAACGACAAATACACCAGCCACAGCAATACCTGCAACAAAGCGGAAACATAACCACGCTATGTCGTTCACTACCCAAGGTAACGCCAAGCTTGAAACCATCAAGACAGTTAAGCACACCATAAATGCATTACGATGTCCTGCTTTATGGACAAACTTCTCCATGCACAAAGCCCCAAGGAAATGGCCTACGTAAAAAGCGCTAGCGAGCCAGTTCGCCATTGAACTGTCAAGGCCATAAACTGGAAGCATAAGAGGTATTAAGCTCATCAAATAACCAGACGCAACGGCGTACAAAGTTAACGCAATCACTGGAATAGAGATGCGTGGAGATGTGCCAACAGCAAGGGAAGTGTTCAACGGTGTAGCCTCGAAATCAGAACAGAAACAGAAAAATCGCGGCGACTATGGATCTATCGTATGCAAACGTAAAACGAAAAATAATGACCTTGTCGATTAAAGATTTTTATCGAGGTGAAATGTCTTAAATGGAGAGAGGAAAGTTGGCATCTTGCAGCATAATATGCCAACTTTTGACTAGAGATTATTTGTTAAGAGCCTCATCAAGCCATTGGCTAAAATGACTTTTTGGTAGTGCACCGTTGAGCGTGTCGACACGTTGTCCATCTTTAAACAGCATGATGGTTGGAATACTGCGAATTTGAAATTGCGCGGCCAACTGTTGTTGTGCTTCCGTATCGATTTTTACGAAACGTATCTCGCCAGAACGTTCTTCTGCAACGTCGCTAAAAACGGGGGCGAAGCCAACACAAGGGTTGCACCATGGTGCCCAAAAGTCGATAACGACTGGCTGTGGGCTTTGCAGCAATGCCATGAAGTTCTCTGATGTTCCTTCAATAGGCGCGCCGTCTAAAAGGTGAGCTTGGCATTTGCCGCAATGTGGTTGTTCAGCGATACGTTCGTTTGGTACGCGATTGAGCCCATGGCAAGATGGGCAACGAGTGGTAAATGTAGTCACTTTCTTTCTCTCTTCTCTCTGTTCAGCAGCTTTGACTGATACTGCTTATACTTAAAAACGTAATCACAGCCCACCATGTCAATTGTTGATATCTGTGTGAGTGTTGAGCTGGTGCACTCGATATGGAAATGGTGGTGATGAGCTAGTTTATATTGATTACAGGCTTCCTATCTTGGGGCACTAGTAAGATTTAACAAGAGTAAGTCATTTAGGCAAATGCTGATAAGCATCCGTTTGATGAGTAAAACTGAAGCACAACTTGGAACCGTTATTTAGCTAATGATTTAAAGAGTAAAGCTATCACGAGTTCTGAAGTGACAAGGAGAAGAGATGAATCGCTATGCTGAAATCACTGGCTGGGGAAAGTGTTTACCGCCAGCGCGTTTATCAAATCAAGATATAACCACTTTTTTAGACACTAGTGATAAGTGGATTGTCAGTCGTACAGGAATTGAAGAGCGGCGAATTAGCCACGTAAATACGTCAGATTTGGCAACGGTAGCAGCTCAACGAGCCATTGCTTGCGCAGGACTCCTTAATCAAGAAATCGATTTAGTGATTGTGGCGACGTGCAGTGCTGATACTTTGATTCCTAATGTGGCATCGAAAGTCTGTCAAAACCTGGGGTTGAGTGCCGCAGCCTTTGACTTAAATGCGGCTTGTACCGGTTTTGTTTATGCGCTTGAGACCGCAACGCGATTACTGCAGGCTGGGGCGTATCATCATGCTGTCGTAATTGGGGCAGAACGGCTCTCATTTTTTATCGATTGGACAGAACGAGATACAGCAGTATTGTTTGGCGATGGAGCGGGCGCTGTGGTGTTGAGTCATAGCGTGCACGAATGTGGTTTATTGCAAAGCCATCTAGGTTGTGATGCTGGTGGAAGAGATATTCTGTCGGT
Source organism: Vibrio tritonius (assembly GCF_001547935.1). Taxonomy (NCBI): domain Bacteria; kingdom Pseudomonadati; phylum Pseudomonadota; class Gammaproteobacteria; order Vibrionales; family Vibrionaceae; genus Vibrio; species Vibrio tritonius. The sequence goes on along the minus strand of NZ_AP014636.1, from coordinate 1,308,576 downwards.
ACCATCCTTCGGTACTGGTATGGACCGTTTTGCCGCTGACAATGGATTTTGGGAGTTTAATTTTGTTGGCAAAGAGATTTTTAAACGCGCGGTAAAAGGCATGGGCGCGGCGATGAATGAAATTCTTAGCCGAGAAGGATTAGCGCTTGACCAAATCGATCAGTTAATTCCACATCAAGCCAATTTGCGCATCATTCAAACCCTGTGTGATTTAGCTCAAATGCCTTTGGAAAAGGCATTTGTGAATATATCCCAGTATGGAAATACCTCGGCAGCTACTGTCCCTATTGCGCTGTGTGAAGCGGTAGAACAGGGAAGGGTAGAGCCTAACGCAAATTTAGTGCTAACGGCGTTTGGTGCTGGTTTGACTTGGGGAGCTGGACTTGTTCGCTGGGGAAATAGGGTAACGCCTATCGCCAACAGCGATGCCAGCTTGCCAGAGTGTCAAGCGACGGCATTAGAACTGATTCAGCCGACTTTAACCGCGTGCAAAGCTAACAAGGAACGCGAGAACAACGTGCAAGAATAGCTGAGGGATAAAAGGCTAAAGCTCTCTCCCTCTTATCTATCCACCTACATTAGGCTAATGCCATGGCCAATAGCGATACAGGGTGAAGCACCTCTTTATCCGTGTTCTCTTTTAGCTGCCATTGGCAGGTTTCACAGTCGGTAATCACATAGTCGGCTTGCTGTGAGTTAACGGAATTGAACAGCGTCGCCCCAATGGCAATAGAGGTGTCGTAGTTTTCCGTTTTAAATCCGTACGTACCGGCGGATCCACAGCATTCACTGTCGAGTTGGATCAAGTTGAGCTGCGGGATCTGCCGCAACAATTCAAGTGTGAAAATGACATTACCGCTGCGTTCAAGATGGCAAGGTGTGTGATAGAGCACGGTTAAAGGCAACGGTTTAAGTTTGAGCTGACGACCGCTCATTATTTGAGTAAGCAAGTATTTGGTGATGTATTCGATACGTTCACTTAGTGCTGAGTTGTCAATGCCCAAAACGTGGGGATATTCGCTTTTTAATGCGAAAGCACAGGTTGATGATGTAGACACCAAATGCATATCATTGTCTTGGAATGCTTTGGTAATGTATTCAATATTATACAGCCCGTTTTTGCGCGCTTTTTCATGAAAACCATTGGCAATCAAAGGAACGCCACAGCATTTTTCATGCTCAAGAAGCTGCATGCCTATCCCCATTGCGTTAAGCACTTTGACTAAATCCTTGCCTAGTTGGGGTTGGTTGTTATTCACAAAGCAGCCATGAAAGAACAACACTTGTTGTGCAAAGTGGCTTTGATCGGGACACGATTGTTTAAACCAGTGGCGAAACGTTTGGCGTACATAGTTAGGCAGTTGCTTACGCTTGTCCACTCCCAAGGTATGGTGCATGGCCTTTTTTACTAAACCTAAATGGGTCATGGTGTTAACTAGCGGCGCTAACGGTGCAGCAATAGCTCCCATAAGGTCGGTGTGACTGAGAACATAGTCACGTACTGTTTTAGGGCTTGTTGGATGGCGACCATAGCGTCCGCGCGCAATCGCAATTAAATCACCAATATTTACCCCAGAAGGACAGGCTGTTTCACAGCGCTTGCAGTTGGTGCAGTATTTTAATGTCTCGTCATAGTAGCTAGGTGATTTTAACCGTAACCTTTCCCCGTCTGGCCCACACTGTTTGGGGCCTGGATACAATGGGTTGACCTTAGCCACAGGGCAATATGCCGTACAGACAGTGCATTTTATGCACTGTTCGAAAGAGAGGTTGCGGGGGGCTTGAGTGGAATACATGGTACTCATAAAATTGCCTCGCTAGTGTGAGTAGCTTGCGGAGTCAAAAGCATTTGCCGCGCCGCATGAAAAGCTGTTGCGATAGCGACACCGCCACCACATCCCTCAAATACAGGATCATAATTGGCTAACATAGCGCCGCAGCAATAGAGGTTAGAGACTACTTTGCCTTGACGATAAGGACGAAGCTGGGCATCGGTTTTGACGCCAAACGCAACAAATGGATGAGCTTGATTGCCGGCAAAACGAGGTTGATACCAATTCCCTTGTTGGTAATTAGTGTCCATTTCTAACTCGAATATGGGTTCACGAATCTGATGGTATTCAGCTTTTAATCCCTGACTGAAATAACTGCCCGTTGCCATAATAAATCGCTTGGCGTGAAGCTTAGTGCTACCCAAATGAGCGGTAGAGAGGTTGACCAATTTGTTATAATGGAACTCCCCGTTAGTGACGCTGTCACCACGCAAGAGAGTGCCACCTAAACGACGAAACTCTCGCAGGAGCGCTTCTTCAATGCGAATACCAAGTAATGATGGAGGCATAGCGGCGACCTCATTAAAGGTAAGCCCTGTGATTTTATGCAGTTCTGAGAGTTGGATTAAACCGTCGCCATTTCCTAGTATCGCTGGTAGTACCACCAGATCATCGGCATTGGCAAAGTGATTGAGCTGTTCACACCAATGCTGCCAGTTGGCTTCAATTCTGAGCTGATGCGCTAGATCTAGCGCACGCCAATTGTGATTACCGTTAGGACGCACTGGCAGCGTAATGAATTGGCTAACGATAGGTGTGTTGGCAAAATCGGGGTGAAGCGACAAATTATCGCGAATCATTTGTGGGCTAAAGTCACGATAGCCTTTGACCGAAATAACGACTATTCGTTTAAACGGTACGTGATGACGGTGCTGGTAAACATAAGGCTGAGATAACCAAGTGGATTTTAATGTGCCTAACGCCGTTATTCTAAAGTGATTTGCTTCATCTGCTTGATGGGTGAGCGGTATGCCACATCCAGCCATCATTTCACTAAACCAAGTTAAACTGGCTCGAATGGTTTCAATGCCAACCCGATGATAGGGGTGAGTGGGACGCAACTGAAATAAAGTCGGCATACTTTTAAACGGGTGACTAACCGGTGCGCCATCGGGTAATCGACTCAATACGTCAAAAGATCCGGAAGCGAAATGCATTGCACTCTGTCCCTGACTAATTAACACCGTACGCTGCCCATGAGATTGGCTGTAAATCGCCGCGGTAAGGCCAGCAATGCCTGAACCAATGACCGCAGTATCATAGTGAATCATCAATGCGCTCCTTGTTTGTTTTTGGTGGACGAAAGTGTGGTCGGTAATCCAGATATACCCATAAGGCCTTCGTATAACCAATAGCTGAGCTCGGTTTCTCTGAGTGCGTCGCCCCAAAATATAGGTTGTGTTCCTTGCCAGCGTTCTTGTAGAAATTGTTCAAGAAGGTGGCTGGCTTGGTTGCCGTCTCGTTGGCCAATATCACAAAAGAGCTGCGCCGCGCGATAACTGCACAGTTCACCTTGGCAGGGCCCCATACCTAAACGGGTGCGCCTACGTAAATCGACCAAATCTTGCACTTGCAGTTGATTGATGGCATAGCCGATTTCCCCAGCGGTCACCATTTCACATTCACAAATAACGGTTTGATCCTCGGCATCGGACGTTAAAAAATGCGAAGCTTGACTGCCATGACGATCAATCGCGGCCTGATAAATAGGGATAGAAGCATGAGGGTGGTCGCTCGGAATAGGTTCATGGGTTGAGCCGGGCAAAGGCAGAATATGGGTTTGACAAGGAATTGAATTGCCAAGCTTTTGCGCCACTAAATCGGTCGCTTGTTCGGCCATCAAACGGTAGGTCATTAATTTCCCGCCCGTGATGGTGACCAAGCCATCTAAGCCGTCACGAGTTTTATGATCGAGTAATACAATCCCACGAGAAATATTACGCCCACTACCATCATTATCCACCGACACTAAAGGTCGTACACCAGCATAAGCTCGTAGCACGCGAGCGTTAGCCATACTAGGACAAAGCTTAATGCCTTCATTCATCAGTAACTCGACCTCTTTAGCGGTCACGGTCGGTTTATCAATGTCATGATAATCAATATGTTCTGACGTGGTGCCAATCAATGAAATGGTGTCGCCTGGAACTAAAATATCGGCATCGGCAGGTTTTCGGCAGCGATTAATGACGAGATTATTCAAGCGGTAATCAAAAATAAGCAGTGATCCTTTCGCTGGAAACATGGTCAAAGGAACACCTGCCATTTGGGTGACTTGCTGTCCCCAAATGCCGGCAGCGTTAATAACTTGCTGGCAACGAATTTCAAATTTCTGATGAGTGAGTTGATTTTCACATCGTACACCTACAATACGCTCTTGCTGGCGGAGTAGGCCTATGACGCGAGTGTGATTGAGCAGTGTGGCGCCATGTTGCTGGGCGTCCAGCACATTCGCAGAGCACAATCGAAATGGATCTAGCGTTCCGTCAGGGACTTTGACTGCACTTTTTAAAGTCGGATTGGCATTCGGTTCCAAGCGCAACGCTTCTTCTGCACTCAGCAACTGGGTGGGAATGCTGGCATGATGACAAGCCTTGATAAATTGCTCTTGATAGTCGAGGTCATCCTCTGGCAGTGAAATAAACAGGCCGTCAGACTCTTCTACGCAATGGCGCGCAATGTGACGTAAGGTTCTGTTTTCTTGAATGCACTCCATGGCGGATAAAGGGTCTGTTACAGCATAACGTGCCCCAGAGTGAAGTAGGCCGTGATTGCGGCCAGTCGAACCTGCGGAAATGTCGAGGCGTTCCAGCAAAATACAACGAATATTGCGTAAAGCACAGTCGCGCATGATGCCCGTTCCGGTGGCGCCGCCACCGATGATAACCACATCGGTCTCAAGAGAATTAGGGTGCGTCATAGTGTTGCCTTAACCTTTATTTTATTAAGGTTAATTTTTGCATGATTACTATGGGTTGTTAGCTAGTCAGCTCACAAAAGTTCGAACGAACATTTTTTAGTGAAAATAACTTGTTAAAAAAGCGATAGAAATCCCATTTATCCCTGTTTATCTCAAACGGTAATCCGATATTAGTAACAATTTATGTAGCTTAATTGTTAACTGGTGGTGATTTTCTAGCGTTCGAATTATAAAGTGAACGTATGCAAATACACTGATGAGCTGATGCTTATCTTGATTAAATTGTTGTTTTGTATTGGTAATGTGACGCTAGAGTAAGTCGGGGAGAAAAGTTTAGGTTACGCTCTATGGAGTGGAAAGGAGAAAAGGATGATGTGTTTAACAAAAAAGATGCTTAATGTTAACAAATTCGTGCTCGAATGCTCATATTTGATGGTTGTTAGTTTTCGAATGCTGTGGGTTTAGGCAAGATACACCGTGAACAAACCAGTTCAATCCACTCACAGGACACTTACGATGACAACTAAAAAACAACATACCCTACTCGGAGAGTGTATAGCAGAGTTTATTGGCACGGGCTTGCTGATCTTTTTTGGTGTAGGTTGTGTCGCTGCCATGGTGTTGGCTGGCGCACAGTTTGGCCAATGGGAAATCAGTATTGTATGGGGCTTTGGCGTTGCAATTGCCATTTATTGTACCGCTGGCGTCTCCGGAGCACACTTAAACCCTGCTGTAACCATTGCACTTACTCTGTTTCAAGGCTTTGATAAACGTAAAACATTACCCTTTATTTTGGCACAGTTTGCTGGTGCATTTTGTGCGGCAGCCTTAATTTACGGTTTGTATCACAACCTATTTATCGATTATGAAGTGAACCACCATATTGCTCGCAGTAGCCAAGCAGCATTAGCGACAGCGGGTATCTTCTCTACTTATGCGATGCCCTCTATCTCTTTTGGCGGTGCAGTGGCTGTCGAGTTTTGCATCACTGCGGTATTGATGTTTACCATCTTAGCCCTTGGTGATGAAAACAATGGCGCGCATCGTAACGCAATGAACCCACTTTTGATTGGTATTGTAATTGCCATTATTGGTGGCTCATTAGGTCCATTGACTGGGTTTGCCATGAACCCTGCCCGTGATTTTGGCCCCAAACTGTTTGCTTATTTAGCTGGCTGGGATTTTGCCATGACGGGGGGCAGAGACATTCCTTATTTTATTGTTCCGATAATTGGCCCCATTTTTGGAGCCTGTTTTGGGGCTTGGGCTTATCCGAAATTTATTGCAGCGTATCTCCCAAGCCAAGGTGTGGGTTGTACCATTCCCAACCAATGTGATGATGCGTCTTCTAATGAGCAAGCCCACGTATAAACGAGGGCAAACGAAGCACGATGCTTCTTAATGATAACAAATGGCCTTACTGTGTATTTGTAAAACAAAAACCAACGTGAAACTGACAGGATAACAAGATGACTGAGCAAAAATATATTGTCGCCCTTGACCAAGGAACCACTAGCTCTAGAGCTGTGGTGTTGGACCACAATGCGAATATTGTCAGTGTTTCTCAGCGTGAGTTTACACAGATCTACCCAGAATCTGGATGGGTTGAGCATGATCCAATGGAAATTTATGCCACCCAAAGCTCAACATTGATTGAAGCGCTGAACAAAGCTGGTATCCGGAGCGATGAAGTGGCTGCGATCGGTATTACTAACCAGCGTGAAACCACCATCGTGTGGAACAAGGAAACCGGTAAGCCTGTATACAATGCGATTGTATGGCAATGCCGTCGTACCGCCCCAATATGTGAAGAGTTGAAAGCGCAAGGGCTTGATCAGTACATTCGTGAAGAAACCGGTCTGTTAATAGACCCTTACTTTTCAGGGACTAAGATCAAATGGATCTTAGATAATGTTCCTGGCGCTCGCGAAGATGCAGAAGCGGGTAAGTTGCTTTTCGGTACTGTCGATACTTGGCTAGTGTGGAAAATGACGCAAGGTCGCGTTCATGTGACTGACTATACCAATGCATCTCGTACTATGTTGTTTAATATTAATAATCTGCATTGGGATGAAAAGCTGCTTAAAGCATTAGATATTCCGCTTAACATGATGCCAGAAGTAAAACGTTCCTCAGAAGTGTATGGAAAAACCAACATCGGTGGTAAAGGTGGGACTCGTATTCCAATCGCCGGGATTGCGGGGGACCAACAAGCTGCTCTTTACGGCCAAATGTGTGTGCAAGCGGGACAGGCAAAAAACACCTATGGCACAGGCTGTTTCTTGCTGATGAACACAGGGAAAGACAAAGTGACTTCGCGTAACGGTTTGGTCACCACCCTAGCTTGTGGGCCAAAAGGCGAACCAGCCTACGCGCTCGAAGGCTCAGTCTTTATGGGCGGAGCTTCTATTCAGTGGTTGCGCGATGAAATGAAATTGCTTCGTGATGCCCGTGACTCTGAATATTTTGCCAACAAAGTGGATACCTCAAATGGTGTTTATGTCGTGCCGGCATTTACTGGGCTAGGCGCACCGTATTGGGATGCGTATGCGCGTGGAACGATTGTTGGTTTGACTCGTGGTACCAACGAAAACCACATTATTCGAGCTACGCTAGAAAGTATTGCTTACCAAACGCGTGATGTACTGGATGCGATGAAAGCCGACTCTGGTATTCGACTCTCTGCCTTGCGTGTCGATGGCGGTGCTGTAGCAAATAACTTCTTAATGCAGTTTCAAGCCGATGTTTTGGATACCGAAGTTCATCGTCCGAAGATCACCGAGGTCACAGCATTGGGCGCCGCCTATCTTGCGGGTTTAGCGGTTGGTTTTTGGGATAATCTTGATGAATTGAAAGATAAATCTGAGATTGACCGCAGTTTTATCCCACATCAAGACGAAGAAAAACGCCAACGTCGCTACAAAGGCTGGAAGCGTGCCGTGAAATGTGCACAAGCATGGGCGCGGATCTCTGAAGAAGACGACGATTAAAGCTTAATAGGGCAGAGTCTCTCGTTCTATATTGCATAACAAAAAGCCACCGCAATGTCGGTGGCTTTTCTATGTTAAGTTACCAAGCATTAAGCCGCACTGTGAATTTCAGTTTTATTTGCTCGTCTTAGCTTAGCTAGGTAGTAAATGTTCACAACCGCGATAAACGCATTGGTTGCAACCACTGGCCATGCAGCAATCATGCTGGCGTAAATGCAAAACAGCACGCAACCGATAAAGTTAATGATGCGTAGTTTAACAATTTCTTTCATCGTCAAAGACAGTGCAACCATGATTGATGCAGCGTATCCCATAATTTCGATGGTGTTTATGTCCACGTAGAGCCCCTTAAATTGTCCGAATAAAAAATGCCACTATCGGACCAATCTTCTCTGCTTGAGAATCTCGAGGTACCCCAAAATAAGCGGTAATGATATCGCTTTTGTCATGGGAGCGTTCCTTGCCTCGAATGGTCTAGCTATACCTATAGAGTGATAGGAGTGATGGTTCGGGTCGCACTATACCAACACTGAAAGTGTGATTATAGACACAAATTTATGTAATGTTAGTGTAAGCGATTGCGCAATCGTTTGTTTGATTTTGTATGGGTATTTATTGCCCATCACATGATGGCAAAAAGAAAAAACCCGCACTTGGCGGGTTTGATTTCTAAATGACGATTCTGATTAAAAAAGCAAAGTTATTTTTTGCCTTGAGCCAGTTTGTCTTGTTCTGTTAAGTCAGAAATACGACGGCTGATGTCACGACGTTCTTTAGAAATTTCAGCACTTTTAATGATGTGGTCATCAACACGGTCTTCGTAATCTGACTTCATGTTTTTAATGATAGCGATCACTTCTTCTTGAGTCATATCAGGCTTGATGTAGTCAATGAGGTTATCTAGAAGATCAACACGTTTACGGTTGTCACGAACCTTTTTCTCATTGTCTAGGAGTTCACGTTTAAGTTTGTTTTTGCGACGAGCAAGGCTTACGATTTCAAATACGCTATTCATAGGTCCTTTTTCCTATAATGTCTTCTACTGTCAATGATTAAACCACATAGTATCGTTTCATAACAGCTTTTAGATCAAACCCCAAAGCGGCTTGGTTAAATAATAGACAGTTAAAAGTAAGGGTGATTGTACTTCATTGATGATGCGCTATATGATGGGCGCAATTTATGACGAAGCTACGATTGCACTATGTTTCATTCCGACATCGTTGTTATTAAACAAGATAATCAAGAACCAGAGCAACAACAAGATTCAAAAACAACTAAATTAGGTTGTGCTTATATTAATGAGCGTGAGCGCCTTGAGATGACTGAAATTGAACTCAATCGGTCCAAAATCGTCATGGTGGATGCAAATGGACGCATTATTAAGTTGTCTTTGAATCTGGAACATTAAAATTACAATAAGGATAACGCTATGAATATAGAGTTAACTGCTCTTGAGGCCCGTATCATTGGCTGTCTTATCGAGAAAGAGATCACCACGCCAGATTATTACCCGCTCTCTTTAAATAGCTTAACAACGGCCTGTAATCAAAAGAGTAACCGAGACCCTGTTTTGGCGCTAACGGAAGCGGAAGTACAAGATGCGGTTGAAGGGCTGATTGCTCGACATTTGGTGAGTGATGAAAGCGCATTCGCCAGCCGTACCCGTAAATATCAGCACCGTTTTTGCAATACTGAATTTGGTGACCTGCAATTAACTCAACAAGAGCTAGGCATTGTGTGTTGCATGTTGTTACGTGGGCCACAAACTCCAGGTGAGTTACGCACCCGAACCAACCGTTTGTGCACTTTTACCGATGTCAAAGAAGTGGAAGCTGTGCTGGAGCATTTGGCGCAAGACCATACCAGCGGTGTGTTAGTGGTAAAATTACCGCGTGAACCTGGCAAGCGTGAGTCTCGTTATCAGCATCTGTTTTGTGGCGAAGTGGACATCAGTGCAATGGAGGTCACATCTCAACCAACGGCAGTGGTGAACAACGATGAAGTGACAGCACTGCGTGAGGAAGTGGCAGATTTACGTGCCCAAGTGGAAGCGCTGACGTTACAAGTACAGCAGTTGCTCGATCAATAAGAGTGAGTGCATTAGAGAAACAGTGGTGGGTGTATCTAGTTCGCACCCATCGCAACGCGCTTTATTGTGGTATTACAACCGATGTCGAAAGGCGTTTCACTCAGCATTGCAATGGTCGGGGAGCCAAAGCTCTCAAAGGAAAAGGGCCACTTGAACTCGTTTGGAGTGCGCAGGTCAGTGACAGTAAAAGTGAAGCCTTGAAATTAGAATGGCAAATTAAACAACTGACCAAAGTGCAAAAGGAAAGCCTCGTATCGGATGGGGAGTTGTTCAAAGTTCTGCTAAATAAAGTGAGATCAATTTCACATTAAGCCAATCTGTCATTGAACTTTCGCTGGCAGCCTCCGAATTGCTATTACTTTTAATGATGAGTCAATCTAATAAGGTGATAAGCAATTATGATTAAACCAACTTCAATCGTCGTTGCGTTAGCGCTGGCGCTAGGTGCTGTGACATCCGTTCAAGCCGCGAGTAGTGTCGCAGACGCGCGCGGCAATGCCATGGGAAATACCGGGGTGACTACTGCGGATTACCTCCTGGCTCCTTTCTACAATCCCGCGCTTACTGCGGTTTATCGAGATAATGATGATATCGGAATTTTGCTGCCAGGTGTTGGGGCAACGGCGCGTGATACCGATGAAACGCTCACTACGCTGGACGATTTGCAAGATGCCATTGATGATTTTGATGACAACCCTAGCCCTAGTACTAGTGACGCCGTAGAATTGAACGGCTATCTTAATGATTTAGAGAACAACAAACCACTCACAGTTACTGCCAGTTTAGGTGCAGCTATTGCGCTGCCTATCGATGCCATTTCGTTTAATTTATTCACACGCGCCTACGCAGAAATCATTGCGGATACCGATATTGCTGCTGATACAGGGAATGATGCTGGCAATGTTCGTACTCGTTATCAGAACTCACAAGTCGATTTGATTGCCTTTGGGTATACTGAAGTTGGTCTCGCGATGGCAAAGAAAATCGACTTTAATGGCCAAACCTATGCTTTTGGAATATCGCCCAAAGTTCAACAACTGCGAACTTATAAAGATACGGTGACGGTCGAAGATTTCGATTTAAGTGATTACGATGAGAGCAAGAAAACCAAATCGGCGTTTAACCTAGATTTAGGTGTTGTTTGGATGAAAGAGAGCTATCGAGTCGGAGTTGCTGTAAAAGATGTGTTTGGCCAAGAAATTAACACGTATGATGACTCAAATACCTATGAGCTTAATACCCAAGTAACGGTATCGGGTGCTTATGTAAGCCAGTTCTTTACCGCTGCCGTGGATGCCGATGTGACGCCACAAAAGCGCTTTAACGGCAGTAACGACGACACCCAATTTTTACGTTTTGGTATAGAGGGTGATGCTTGGGGATGGGCTCAGCTACGTGCGGGATATGAAGTGGATCTGAAAAATAACGTCGATAATGCGATTACAGCGGGTATAGGTATCAGCCCGGGCGACCTTGTTAGTATTGACGTTGCGGGCTTGTACGCCGGTGAAAACCAATATGGTGTTTCTGCCAACTTAGCCTTTACCTTTTAATTAAATCTATTGAGCGGTTTGATATTAAGGCTCTAATTTATACCCAAATAGATTCTCGCTGAAACAGCATTTTGAGGTTACTTGGGTATACAGTGCGGATAACAAGTTTTTTTGTTACCCGCACTATCATTTAGAGTCTATATGTTTCATAATTCACACGAGCGCTAGCCCTTTGCAGTAAAGGTTTTTCATTCTTATTGACCACGGGTTAATGTTCGCAGAACTGCTCAAATACCCAATTGACCTCAAGATCAATTACAGAAAGAATGGTCATTTCCTTTCAACGTAATTGGGGTATAAAAGACCATAATAATGAGAGCTGAATGATCAAACGCACCATTACCTTTTGTTTACTTCTTATGTCAGTGTTTCCTCAGCTTGCGGATGCATCCCAAGTGCTTAAAGGTTATTGGCATTATCGTGAGTTTCTAAGCCACAATCCCGATCAGCAAATGTTGACTGATAAAATGGTGAAAACGGTACGTCGCGATCCTGTCCCTCTCACTATAAAACAAACACGTCCAATCACCATTTCAGTGGTTTTCCCTGGGCAACAAATCTCGGATTATTGGGTTCGTAACATCAAAGCCTTTGAGCTACGAATGCAGGAATTGGGCATCGTGTATCAACTTAATCAGGTATTTACGCGTCCGAATGTGGATGCTAGAGAGTTGAGTTTGTCGCTAATGGAAGCGATAAAAGCCAATTCGGACTATGTGATTTTCACTCTTGATACCACACGTCATCGCAAATTTATCGAACATGTTTTGCAATCATCAAAAACCAAGTTGATTTTGCAAAACATTACCACGCCAGTTAAAGCGTGGGACAAGCGTCAGCCCATGATGTATGTCGGTTTCGACCACGAGCTTGGAACCGCAAGATTATTCGATTACTACCAAAAACTCGAACCTGCGGGCAGTGAATATTCAGTCTTATACTATTCTGAAGGTTATATCAGCGCCGCTCGTGGCGATACGTTTATTCAATCATTGCAAACTTTAGGTCGCTATCGACTCGCATCGTCATACTACACCAAAGCCACTGAAGCGAGTGGTTACCAAGCAACATTAAATATCGTAAAGAATCATCCTAACATTAAATTTATATACGCTTGTTCAACCGATATTGCTTTAGGAGCGATCAAGGCACTCAAGGAACTCAAACGCCAAGATATTGTTGTAAATGGCTGGGGCGGAGGTTCTGCTGAGCTCAATGAAATTGCTAAAGGCGATATGGAGGTGACGGTAATGCGTATGAATGATGATACGGGTGTCGCGATGGCCGAAGCGATCAAGTGGGACTTAGAAGGCAAGCCTGTTCCTACGGTTTATTCAGGTGGCTTTGAAGTCGTGACTAAGAACGACAGCCTTGATAGAGTTAAACGTCTAGAAAAATGGGCGTTTCGATATTCGGATCGCTAGGCAAGGACATTTGAGTGAGTGTGATAACCAGCCCTGTAAAACCGAAAAGACGTATCGCGAACTTTATTAGTTTTGCGATCGTGGTTGTGCTTGGTGCACTGACCCTCAGCGTATTATTTCAAAGCTATCAAATTAGCAGTCGGTTAATGTCACAAGAGGTATTACGTACCTCGGGACAAACCTCTAATTTAGTACAGAGCCTATTCAATTTTCGACTAGCGACCGTACAAATTCATCAAGACAGCAGTACCCAGAGTCAGAATTTAATCCAATCTTTAGAGTCACGCGATCCGCAGGCAATCGATCAGTACTTTTTGAGTGTTGATCAGCTTGAACTATCTAATACTCCTGATCTCCGTTTTATCACCACCATGGATGGTCTTATTTGGGATGATGGGAATGCGCAATTCTATGGTTTAAGTCAAGACGATATAAACAAAGTGATTCGTCGCGTTGCTTTTAATAGTAACTGGCATTTGATTTCTTCAACGTCGCAGTTAGATATGATTTATCTTATGGTGCGACGCTCGCCATTAATCAATAAAGAGACAGGGGAGGTTGCTGGTTTTCTCTATGTCGCGTTGGTGTTGAATAATAACTACGCCTTGATAGAAACCATGCGCGATGGCAGCAATTCACAAAACTTGGTACTTACGGTGGGCAAGAAAGTGATTGCCTCAACGTTGAATGGTAATGAACCGTATCGCGAGTCGAATGTAATTAAGTCTGGTCAAAGTGATACGCTTTATAACCGCAATATGGTCAGTCGAGCCTCTTTGGAAGTGGAAGGGGTACCCACTTACCTTACGGTTTACTCGGTACAAAACAACCAAAATGCCTTGCGGCTAAGAGATAACTACTATTTCTGGATGATTTTTGCACTTGTTGCCATGGTCATCGTTGCCGCTATTACTCGCTGGTGGATTCAAAGGCGCATTGAATCCGAAATTGCGTGTCTTATGACTTATACCCATCAAGTGGCCGATAAGGGGCGACGTAATCCGTTTCCTGGTTCAACCATTTATGAATTTGACCATTTTGGTCGAACGCTAGAACATACGTTTTCCCGTTTATCTGAACAAGAAAAGCAGTTTGAAGACCTATTCAACTTTACTGTTTCTCCAACCGTGCTTTGGTCTACGGATGGGGAATTAGTAAAAATGAATCCCTCAGCAAAGCAACAATTTTTGCATCAATTTGAAGATGACAAACCGTTGCTTGATGAGTTAACCCGGCAACTTCGCGATCGAATCAGTGAGGCGGCCCAAGGGAATATCATTAAAGAAGTGAATACCGAATTGGGCGGTAAGATGTTCCGTTGGAACCTTTCTCCAATCGAAGTGAATGACCATATTGAGTCAATCATCGCGCAAGGTTATGACATCACCAGCATCACTGAAGCAGAGAAGCAAAGCCGCATCGCTCGTAAAGAGGCAGAGGAATCTGCTCGGTTACGGGCTGACTTTTTAGCTAAAATGAGCCATGAGCTGCGTACGCCATTGAATGGTATTTTAGGTGTGTCTCAGCTTCTTAAACGCACTGTTAATGACAAAGAGCAAGTCGAACAGGTGAACGTATTGTGCAGTAGTGGTGAACACCTACTCGCGGTACTCAATGACATTTTGGATTTCTCACGCATTGAACAAGGTAAGTTTCGCATTCAAAAAAGTCAGTTCCGTTTGTCTGATGTTGTGTATGCAATAGAACGAATTTACCAGCCTATGTGTAGCGAAAAGGGCATAACACTGCAGTTAAACTCGAATATTGTAGAAGATGTTATGGTGGTGGGTGACCAGGTACGTATTAACCAGATCCTATTTAACCTACTAAATAATGCCGTGAAATTTACCCACTACGGGGAAATTAGTGTTGACCTCATCCTGTTAGTGACCGAAAGCCAATCAACGCTCAAAGTACGGGTTAAAGATTCTGGGATTGGAATTCGTAGTGAAGATATGCGCATCATCTTTGAGCCGTTTGTTCAGGCAGAGTCCACCACAACGCGAGAGTACGGTGGTAGTGGATTAGGATTAGCCATTGTGAATAGCCTAATCGAAATGCTAGGTGGGTCGATTAAGGCACAGTCTGAGTTTGGTAAAGGAACGGAGTTTAATCTGCGTATTCCATTGCCTGTAGCTCAGGTGGAAGTGAGTGACACCGTTGCTAAAGAAGACGTGCAGTTTAGTCTGTTTAATGACAAACCACTTAAAGTGCTGTTGGTTGAAGACAATCACACCAATGCATTTATTGCTCGAGCTTTTTGTAAGAAATATGGCCTAGAAGTAGAGTGGGTTACTGATGGCGTTCAAGCGATCGATAAAGCCAAAGAAGAACCGTTTGATTTGATCCTTATGGATAACCAATTACCTTATCTTGGCGGGATTGATGCCACTCGGGTAATTAAACAAGAGTTAGGTTTACCAGCCGCTGTTTATGCTTGTACCGCCGATGGTATGGAGTCTACACGCAATGCCTTTATTGCCGCTGGAGCGGAGTATGTATTAGTGAAACCGCTTAAAGAAACGAGTTTGAATGAGGCGCTCCTTTACTTTAAACAGCAGCGCCTGACCACTTAAGCCATCGCGTGGAAGAGGAAAACTAGAAACCGAAGCGTACGCTCAGTGCAATTTGAGGTCCCCAGATACCCGCATTGCGGCTTTCTAGGGCGACAGATAATTGATCGGTGGAATGAAAACGAAGGCCAGTAATAAACACAGTACTTTCCGCTAAACGACCCAAGCGAACACTTCCTTCTAGTTGATCAGCAATCCAAAGTCGTGCGCCAACACTTATTTCAACTTCGGTCGTGTCATCGCCACCATCTTCAGCGTCCTCACGGATTTGGTGAAGTAATGCTTCACCAAAGAGATCGGCGAATGCACCAAATGGACCGTTAAATCCCATTCCAGCGGCTAAATCCCAATCCTTGTTAAAACGTGAATCGCCACGCACGACAAAATGAGAATTGTCGGTGTAGTAGGTGCTCATCTCAATGCCTGAAGATTGTGGGCCAGCCGTCGTGCGAACTTCGAGAAAGTTATAATCAAAATTGTTTGCCGCTGCCGCACCCGAGAATGCACATGCTGTTGAGAAAAGGGCGACCAAACACGATTTTTTTAACATGATAGGCATTCATCCTGATTGTGTATAAAACCTAAAGATAATTCAAAGACCTGCAATTCACAGGGCAAGTTTAACTCTAGACTATTTTCCTGTGGTTTTTACTACAAAATCAATGATGAATGCCTAATTACTTAAAAAAATACTGATATTTACATTACTTGTAGGTAGTCAACCTCGATTTCTGGTTGGCGATGGTTCTCATATTCACCATAGAGACGCACTTTGGTTTTGGCATCAATAGGGCCTGTGTGGCGCATATCATCGTCTAACTCAACGCGAATTTCGTGTTGGCCATCGGAGAAGAGAAACAGGTTCTCTTCTAAACGTTTTACTAAATGTCCTTCAACAACGACGTCTCTGTCCGAGAAAAAGCTGTCGTCATCGAGTAACGATTTTACTGGGGTGATCTCAACAGGTCCCTTATATTCAATGCCACGTCGGTGATCTTTGTCATTGGCAAAGCTAAGAGTCGGAGCAGCAACTAAAAGAGCAGCGAGGAATAGTGTTGTTTTTTTCATGGGGTAATCCTTTTTATTGTTGAACAATGTGTTAACGACAAATGGGTTTGTCATACTTTGCTGGTGTCGCTCAGTGGGTATATAAAAACATATGCTTATTGAACCTAGCGTGAGTCGTTAATTCATATACTGTTCATCTCTCCCTGAAGTGGTGAATACCAGATAGGCAATGTGAAGGTAACAGAGGTGACTTTTGCTATGATAGACATGCGATTATTATGCAAATTTGCACGTAACCAATGAATATTTGTGATTTAATTCTACTTTTTGCTTGTTTCCAACTCGGAAACTGACCTTTTTCATTTCTTCACAGCAAGGGATGGGATAAGTGATTGAAGTAATAAAGAAGCGATATTTTGCAAGAACGTGCTGATTTACAGAGCGTTTAAAGCGGATTTGATGGATTTTTGTTCAATCATGGGTGGGAATTGATAAATTTTAACGTGCTTCTTTTGGCTATAGCGGAAAATGGAAACATTGATTTCGCTTGAAATGTCGCAAAAAAATGATGTAATGGGCCTGTGTAATCAGGTACTTGGTGTCGGGTTACACGGTATCTTCGACTCCTAAGATTTTTCCCTTCTTGACATTTTTGGGCAGGAGCCTGTTCGAACCGACTTTATGGTCACTTTTACCTTGCAGGAACAAGCGATCCCTCTTTTGGCAAACGGTATGGCGTTTTTACGCGATGCCTAATGGTTAGACATAACGGATAAGACATGAAAAAACTTGCACTCTTTATCAGCGCAGCGCTGTTAACCGCCCCTTCTTTTGCTAATGATGAAATTCACGTCTATGCAGCCTCTTCGATGACGAATGCTATGAATGATTTAGCGGCTGCTTATGAGAAAACACACAGTGATGTCTCGGTGGTAACGGTTTATGCAGGTTCGTCATCGTTGGCTCGTCAAATTGAATCGGGTGCACCTGCCGATGTGTTCTTATCCGCGAACGAAAAGTGGGTTAACTACCTAATTCAACAAAAGGTTGTGACTGCGGATAAAGTTTCTTTGGTGGCGGGTAATCAACTGGTTTTGATTGAACCAGCCAAGGCTCATATCAAAGCATTTGATGTGAAAAATAAAGGCGAATGGACAAAATTACTATCCCAAAGCCATATGGCCGTTGGTAATACTGCCTCAGTGCCAGTGGGGATGTACTCTAAAGAAGCTCTGCAACACCTTGGTGTGTGGGATACCGTTCAGCCTAAATTGGCACAAGCGAATAATGTACGTCTAGCGTTGGCACTTGTTGAACGTGGTGAAGCAGATCTAGGGATGGTGTATAAAACGGACGCGGTATTGACCAATAAAGTCAAAATTGTCAGCACGTTTGATTCTAGCTTACATACCGCAATCCACTATCCATTAGTTCAAGTGAGCGACAGCTCTAAAGCTGCTGATTTTGTAAAATACGTTAAATCGGCTGAAGGTAAAAAAGTGCTGAATCAATATGGTTTTAACACAGATCTAGGAAACCAAAAATTTGCTGCCAAGTAATCTGCAATTTCTTAGTGATTATGAAATGACAGCACTGTTACTCAGCCTTAAAGTGGCTGGGTTTACCGTGTTGTGGTTACTGCCAGTCGGGCTATTACTCGGCTGGTTATTGGCGCGTAAAGAATTTGTCGGTAAAGGATTACTCGATAGTATTATTCACTTACCCATGGTGTTGCCGCCTGTTGTGGTTGGTTACTTATTGCTTATTAGCATGGGGCGCAAAGGTTTTTTAGGTCAATGGTTCGCTGATTGGTTTGGTATTACGTTTAGCTTTAGTTGGCGTGGCGCGGTGCTTGCGTGTTCGGTGATTGCACTTCCCCTTATGGTTCGCTCGATTCGATTAAGTATTGAAGGGGTGGACACCAAATTGGAACAAGCGGCGCGAACCCTAGGTGCGTCTCCTATCAAAGTCTTTTTCACTATTACGCTACCTTTGACTATCCCCGGTATTATTACTGGAGTGATGTTGTCGTTTGCTCGCAGTTTGGGCGAGTTTGGTGCGACCATTAGCTTCGTTTCGAATATTCCCGGTGAAACACAGACCATCCCCTTGGCGATGTATAATTTCTTAGAAACCCCAGGTGCAGAAATGGATGCGGCCCGTTTGTGTGTGATCTCCATAGTGATTGCATTGATCTCTTTGTTTGTGTCTGAATTGGTGAGTCGCAGAATGAAATTGCGTTTGGGAGCCAACCGATGAGTGAGCTGGCTTTACAATTTCAAAAGCAGTTGGGTGATACCTTTTTTGATATCGATATTGAATTACCTAACCGTGGCATTACTGCAGTCTTTGGCCGTTCAGGTGCCGGTAAAACTTCACTTATCAATGTGATTAGTGGGTTAATTCGTCCTGAACAAGGAGAAATACGCATTGCCGAACGGGTGCTGTTTAGCAGTAAAAATAAGGTGAATTTGCCGATTGAAAAACGCAGAGTAGGGTATGTATTTCAAGAGGCTCGCCTGTTCCCGCACTACACGGTAAAGGGGAATCTGCATTATGGCATTAAGCAGTTTGATGCTGATTATTTTGACTCTGTCGTCGAATTGTTAGCGATTGCGCCATTACTAGAGCGTTACCCTAATGCCTTATCGGGAGGCGAAAAGCAGCGTGTGGCGATCGGCCGTGCCTTGCTATCACAACCTGATATTTTGCTGATGGATGAACCTCTTGCATCACTTGATTTACCCCGTAAACGTGAGGTGATGCCGTTTTTAGAGCAACTTGCCGACAGGATTCAAATCCCCATTCTTTATGTTACGCACAGCTTGGATGAAATATTGCGTTTAGCCAATTACTTGGTGCTTATTCAAGAGGGGCGAGTAGTCAATGCAGGGAAGGTCGAAGCGGTATGGAGTTCAGAAACTATGCGGCCTTGGCATGACTTGAGCGAACATAGCACGCTTTTTGCGGGAGAAATTTTCAAGCAGCATGATGAATATAGCATCACTGAACTGCGCCTCGCACCACAAGTTCCTCTGTGGGTACAGCAGGTAAAAGGAGAAGCAGGCGCTGCTGTACGTTTGCAAATTCGAGCCACCGATGTTTCCCTAGTTCTTGATAAGCCAACTACGACTTCCATTCGTAATATCTTGCCAGCAAATGTGAAGCAAATTGAACATCGACAGCAGGAAACGGGCAGTCGTTATGTGGATGTAAAATTGGAGCTAGCTTCTGATTGTGA
Source organism: Vibrio tritonius (assembly GCF_001547935.1). Classification (NCBI taxonomy): domain Bacteria; kingdom Pseudomonadati; phylum Pseudomonadota; class Gammaproteobacteria; order Vibrionales; family Vibrionaceae; genus Vibrio; species Vibrio tritonius. The sequence continues at coordinate 1,288,943 of NZ_AP014636.1, read as the reverse complement.
GTTATGGGCAACCATTACGGAGTGGGCTTTAGATGATTTGCAATTGAAAATCGGACAAGCTGTATTTGCACAGATTAAAGGGGTGAGTATTTCCCAACAAGATGTAGCAGTGAGCCGATGATCTTAATGATTCCATTGTGATAAAGCCGGCCAACAGGTAACAGATGTTGGCCGGCTTTTGTTTACTATTTACCGCGAGCCAGTTTATGATGGGCTCGAGAAAAATGGCCTGCACAGAACGCACCAACAATCGATAACTCACCCGCCAGACAGAGTCCTGCAACCACTTCAGCAAGAGCACGAGATTGCCCTGAACCGTATAACCCCAAAAGTTTTAAGCACGCGCGCTGGGATGGAAGTGCCGTACCGCCGCCAACGGTACCGACCATAATGTTGGGCAGGGTAACGCTGGCACACAGCCCTCCCTCTTTGGTTTGTTCAAAGCGAGTCATCCCTACCGCCGATTCAGCAACGCATGCGGCGTCTTGGCCACATGCAATATAGAATGCTGCTAACGCGTTGGCGTAGTGCGCATTAATTCCTATCGAACCGCTTAATAGCCCACCTGTCGTGGTCATATGGCCAAATTGCACCATCTTTTCTACGCTCGTATGGAGATATTTTTCAATAAGATACGGTGGTAAGTGTACTTCAGCGGTTACTTTTTTACCGCGCACGTTTCTTAGTGTATGAGCATTAGGCTTTTTATCGCCTGATAAATTCGCGTCCAAAAAAGCATAGTTTGGTTCAATCGGAGAGGTTTTTAGGATGTAATCAAAAATAGCGTTGGTGGCAATGGTTACCATATTCTGACCGCTTGCATCACCAGTGAAATATTCGAAAACGAGATAAACGTGATTACCTTCGATGTTGACGTTAATGTCGTTTAGCCGCCCAAAGCGGGTGGTGTTTTCTGCGAGCTGCTTAAATTGGTCAAATTGGGTCATGATCCATGCGACGAATTGCCCTGCTTCAATGAGTGAAGAAAAAGCGAACCCAGGGCTGCGTGTCACACCTTCGCTTAGAAGCATGGCAGATGCTCCGCCAGCAGCTGTGATCAGTTTGCTACCTCGATGGTATGAGGCAACTAAAGCCGCTTCCGTGGTGGCAAGTGGTACAAAATAGTCGCCATTGGCGTGTGTCCCATTAATGCGCAGCGGTCCTGCGACCCCAACAGGCACTTTTACTGTACCGATAAAATGCTCTATGTTGTTTTTATACACATCCATTTGTTCAGTAGTTACTGAATCAAGTAGGGCATCTTTTACATCTTCATCATCCAGCACTTGCCACCGTTTAGACACTAACTCTGATGTTAGGCGACCACTTGCTACCAGCTTTTTAGTGGGGCTATGTCGTTTAGGGGCTAAGGCACTATTGAGTTGAGTGTTTTCAGGTAAAGTCATAGATAAGACTGGGGCTGTTGATTTCATGATGAGTTCATTGTCATTATTTGCCTGCATTGTACTCATTAGGCCAATAATCACAATTGTTTATACCCAAATGAGCTACCAAAGGGTGAGTAGTACTCTTTGAAAATCATTTAGAGGTCACTTGGATATCGGTATTGCATTTGTAAGTGGTAACTATGTAGTGGGGAGAAATTGGATATGGGGATGCAAAAGAAAAAAAGAGAGACATAAAAAACGGCTCAATCCGTTTGAGCCGCCTATTTAAACACGTAAATCAAGCAAACTACCTAACATGTCGCGTTCTTTTTGCACGACCGTGACACCTGCTCGGTTGTACTGCTGTGCTTGGTTCAGCTTAATCAGGGAATCAACTTGATCAGGATGGGTTGTGTGATGAGCATGAGCTTTTTCCACAGCATCCTGTTGAGCCGAATCGACCCGATTAAATCGCAAGGATTGATCTTTTTGTTCAAGAGCTTGGGTTTGTTGAAGCTCTTGCGCTGCTTCATCGGCCATTTTCTTCGATTGTTGAAGAATGGCATACCCGTTATTACCTGAACCTACAGATGAAACTGACATAATCATCACCTCGTTACGGTTAAAGTTTATGCGTAGTTAGCGTTTTTCGCAAATTACGCGATACCTCTTTATTACGTACCTAGCAGTGCTTGCCTACTGAGCATAACCTTTTTACCTAAATCAGAAACTTAAGAAAAAAGGCTCGCTAACATGTGACGTTCTTCTTCTGTTAGTAGCTCGTTTTTATTGTGTTCAAGCGAGTGACTAATTTCACCTTGTAAAGATCGTAATTGTTGAGGTGATAATAACTTGAGCTGTTCTTTCATGTATTCAAACTGTGTACTTGACATACGTTCGTCTCCAAACAGCAAAAAAGCGCTTGATGCAGATGGCGTATAATCTGTGTTATTAATTTTTTGCCACTTTTCTGTTGTTAACTTTGTCATGGTCTATACTCACACAACGGCGTTTCAATCGTCTTCACACCCATTATGTAAAATACGTAATCTTTGCACTATACCCAAAACACGGGATGTAGCGCTTATTTACGCCTTTTCTCATTTATTAGAGTTAACATACTATAAAAAGTTGCTTAAAAAATGTCCGCGCTTTGTTAAAAATGGGCTAAATGCGTGCAAGCCTAGGCAAATATAACGTTTTGACTAGGCTCGGAAGGTTGGGGGGAGAATTATATACGTTCTACGCGGACAGCAAACTTATCAGCTAATGAGTGCAGTTCCGGTAACATGCGGTAGATAAGGTGCAGTTGCTGTAGCACCAAACGAGCATTGCCTTCGTCTTCATCACGCCATTCTGCTAGCTTTTGCTCTAGGCCTGCATCATCAATTTTTGAAATGTCGCACTGCTCACAGTGCTCAAAAAGTTGCTGATACAAGACATCTAAATGTTGATGAATAATGCGATGTGAATCGAGCACTAGCTTATGAACGCTATCATCAATACGAGTTCGATGAGCGCCTAGAGCCGAGATGTAGCTTAACAGCGCATGGTTTAGCGTAAGAAAGCGAAAACTCTCTACTGATGCAGAACGATAACGTCCGGGCTCTGCCAGCATATTATTTACCGCCGCGGCCAATGCTGCATCTTGGTTGTGAGCATTACGTCTGGCGATGCGATAAGTCAGGTTATCGTTTTTCCCAACTCGATACTGACCTATGATTTGATCAAGGTAGCGCTTATTAGCTTCGATAGCATCTGCCATCACTTTATACAGTCTTTTCGCATGCCAGTCAGGCAATATAAACGCTACGGCACCCACTGAGAGGGCACAACCAATTAATGTATCGGTTAAGCGAGGAATGACGACGGCATAGCCTTGACCAAGTTGGTTAAAACAGAACAGAACAAGCACAGTAATAAAGCCGGTGGCGAATCCGTAATTAGCGAGACGAAAGGCAAAGAACATCACCCCAGAGGCGACAATAAAGGCGAGTTGACTTTCTTGAGACGGAAAGAGTGTTAACAACATGACCCCAATTAATAGGCCAATGACTGTACCGATAATGCGCGATGTAATCTTTTGCCTTGTCGCCGCATAGTTTGGCTGACAAACAAACAGAGTTGTCAGCAATATCCAATAACCGCGACCAAGCCCAAGCCCTTGCAAAATGAGATACCCGAGTGTTAGTGCGACGGACATGCGTAATGCATGACGAAATAGCAACGAATCGGGGTGGAAATTGGCACGCAGTTGTACCCACATCGTTTTTAATGAATGTGGCTCGTTATCTTCCAGTACGTTTTCTTCCAGTTTATTGGCATCCGGGTTACTGATGTTATTGAGCTGTTTTTCCACCGTAACCAGGTTCGTAAAAAGATACCCTAACTGAGCGAGCAACGATCGCCATTCAGGGCGATTTTGTTGTTTTAAATGGTCAAGTGAAAGCTGCAGTTCATCAAGTGCGAGTACCGAATCGCCACTGTGTTCGTAAGGCTGGCCTAAGCGAACACATTCGGCTATTTCACGGCATGCTTTGGCTTGCGTTTCTAATAAATATTTGAAACGGAATAGAATGTCGGAGCGGCCAAAGTGGTCACCTAACTCTTGGTAACGATAGTGGGTTGAGCTAACGCGTTCGTGAATATCCTGCGCTAAAAAGTAAATACTGAGGAATCGGTCGCTGGCACTGTCGACATGGCCGCGTTTAGCACGAGTTAAGAAAATAGCTTTGGCTTGATTAAGTGCGTTAACAGTGGCTGCATTGAGATTGGCTTCATTAATACGAAATGGCTGTGGCGTAAATTGTGATGTTGGGTAAAAAAGTTGTGCTTTGGCATCCAGATAATTCGCCATTTGTTGAAAAACAGAAGCCAAGCTTTGCTGAACGGGTTGCATTGGCCATACGACATACCACACCATTGATAAAACAAAATAGCCTGCGGCACCACTCAGTAACAACAAAGGTTGAAACCAAATATTAGTACTTTGATCTGCACCCAGCATGGTGTAAACCGCCAGTAGCAAAGAAGCAAATGCGATACTCGCATATCGAGTTCCAAGCGCACCGAGCATGATAAAACCAAAGGTCGAAACAAACAGGCCTAGCGTAAACCACAATGGATGATTAAATAAGATTTCAATAGAAAAAGAGGCGATAGCAAAGCAAACAAACGTGAGTGCAATGGCTTTGAGTCGACCTGAAAAACTGTCGTCTCTTTCTGATAAAGCGGCAGCTATCACGCCTAAAATAAGAGGGGTGACCCAAGTGTTTAGATTATAGTGCCAACATGGAATAACCACTGCCAAGAGCGTGACAAGAATCAAGGCACAGTAGTTAAGGGTTTTATTGGCCCAATAGAGCTTTAAGCGGTTTGCAATCGGCACGATAGTGTATTCAGTCAATCAGTGAGAAAAGGGGATTTTAACAGATGCTAAGAATATACCCAAATGACCTCAAGATGCAGAATTCAGAGTTTTATCAACGAGCACAGGTTAAGCTCAATGACGGAAGGAATACTCATTCTCGTGTATAACTGTCTGAACGAGATAAAAAAAGAGTGAGATAAGTGGGAATCAAAACTCGGTGAATATTGACATTATTTTTTCATTCTCATACATGATTAAGGTATGATGAGGCCGAATCCAATGGACGAGTTATTACCAATGCAGCTAAGCGCAAACAAGACTGCACAGTTTTTTATTTCTAACGAATATCATCAAATAGAGCTTGAGAAAGACATCCTTATTTTGTCTTCGCAGCAGACCGAAGAGCGTATTCCATTTCATATTTGGAATGGCTGCGTAAAATTGCATCATGGTTTATTGTGGGGATCGCTGCAGTTTTTTGCTCACGAAGAGTCGGGAGTACAACGTTCATGGTTAGTACAAGGTTTACCTTGGCCTGAGTGTCGAGACTTTGCCAATTATGTCGTGAATATGTATCAGCAATGGCACGATAAACAGTGTGAGCAATTAAGTCAGTATGTCCCTTTATGGCAGCAAGAACTTGCTCAAATGCAATCAATTTCAAGCTTTTTACCTCATTCCCTCGCCAACGGTTGGGCCAATAAGGTTTTGAAAGACCTTGATAGCATTGGTATGAGTATTGAAGAAACCTACCAGCGTTTACCCGGCGTGATGGCGCCAATGATGCCATGGCTTCTCAATACATCAGCTCAATTGAGCGAACGCAATCAAGCATGGGTAGAACAAGAGCGTCAATCTTGGACCTCTTTATTTGATTCTATCGAATCTTCCCCTTTGAACTTAAGTCAGCAGCAAGCTGTGTTGCTTAACGATGATCACAACTTGGTGTTAGCGGGTGCAGGTTCTGGTAAAACCAGTGTGCTGACGGCTAGGGTTGCGTACCTGCTACAGAGCCAACTTGCTCAGCCGGAAGACATTCTATTAGTGGCTTTTGGTAAAGAAGCAGCCATCGAAATGGAACAGCGTATCCAAGGGAAAGTGGGGGCGCAAAGTGAAGGGGTGCGAGTGAACACCTTTCATCAGTTGGGGCTATGGATTCTTAACCGCGTTGAAGGGAGCTGCGTCACTCTGTCTCCGTTAGCATTAGATGATAACCAGAAACAAGCTTGGTGTATTGATTGGCTCAAGCGTCACTGGATGACACCAACCAACTTTAAGCGTTGGCAAAAGCATTTATCAAGCTGGCCTATCGCCTATTTAACCGGGGATGATGAACTTGGTAGTCAGGTAGAGAATCCTAAATTGATCGCCTGGTTAGCCCAACAGCTTGATCAATTGGCTCAATTGGGATTGAAAAAGAAACAGCTTCAAGAGCGTTTAATTGAACATCCTGATTATGCTCGGCTTAACAGTGAGCTTAACTTATGTTGGCCATGCTATCAGGCATGGCAGCAGATGCTAAAAGAGAATGATGAAATCGACTTTAACATCATGATCAGCCGCGCAACGGATTACGTTGCGAAAGGTAAGTTTCCATCCCCTTGGAAGTTCATCATGATTGACGAGTATCAGGATATTTCTCCACAACGCTTGGCATTGATTCAGGCGTTAGTTGAACAAACACCACAAGGTTGCAATCTCTTTGCGGTGGGAGATGACTGGCAAGCTATCTATCAGTTCGCTGGAGCGGATGTCAATTTGACGACGCGTTTTGCAGCGCGTTTCCCGTATTCAACCATTCATCATTTAGATACGACTTATCGCTTTAATGAACAAATTGGCTTGGTCGCGAATACTTTTATTGCGCAAAATCCGAACCAATTGGACAAAACGCTTAATAGCTATAAAGCACAAAAGCAAAAAGCCGTTTATCTCACACCTAATCAGAATGTGGAAAAGGTTCTTGATCAACTTAATCGTAAAGCAGACGGTTTAAAAACCGTATTATTACTGGGGCGAAATCACTACCATAAGCCCGAACTGCTTAAAGACTGGCAACAGCGATATCTCTCCCTAAAAATGGATTTTATGACGTGTCATGCGAGTAAAGGGAAGGAAGCCGATTTTGTGATTATTTTGTGCGTGGATGAAGGTCAATTCCCTGCCAAAGTTAAGGCGGTGCATCTCGATGGGGCACTGAATCAAGGCCGTGATGATTTTCCTTACGCGGAAGAGCGACGTCTATTTTACGTTGCGCTTACTCGCGCCAAAGAAAAAGTTTGGATCACTCATAGTGGTCAAGGCTCTGCTTTTGTTCAAGAACTCGTTAATGGCAATTACCCTGTAGTTAAACAAAAGTAATTTCAAAGGGTTAGATTGCGGAAAAATAAAATCGGCTAATTTAAGATGATAAAAGACGCTCAACCTTTAATTGTTGTTGAGAATGAGCGATGCTCTAACTGAGCATTTGATAGGTGAATAGAAACAGTGTTAAAAATTTTACAGTGGTACAACGCTTCCCTTAGCCGTCGGATCAGCAGTGTCTTCATGGTGTTATTGACGATTTTGTTGATCGTGATTGCTTTCTCTATCAGCCAACTGCGTGTGATTGACGCAGAGATGAAAGAAGTTGCTTATATCGATGTACCGTTAAATCAAATTATGGAACGTGTGCAGATGTTGCAATTGGAGCAGCATATTTTGCTGGAGCAATTTCGTCTTAAGGAAAGTGATCCAAATGAAAAAATGAGTCCAGCCCAAGAGTTTACTTATCAAAAACAGCAGATGAAAAAACAACTTGATCTTGCTGTTAAACTCTTAGCGGATAGCTTTAAGAACAATACAGTTCGTTTTAAAAAACAGCAGCACCACCGTTTACTTACCGAGATAGAAGACTATCACCAGCATAGTGATTTATTTGAACAAGCCTTAGAGCAAGTGATCATCAATGACACTTTGGATGATGCTCACAAGCGAAAACTCGAACGTCTTGCATCCAATCTAGAACTCTCCGTAAAAAAGATTTTAGATGAGATTAACCATATGACTATCGATGCTAGCCGCTATACACAAAAGCATGAGCAAGAGTTCTTATGGATAAATATTACGTTAGGTATTTGTGCACTATTAATAGGCTTACTACTAACTAGCTACATTATTCAGTTTTTCCGTAAGCGCATTGCGCGAATGAAGCATGATATTACGCAAATCGATTCGTCTTTAGCTGCGGGGATGCCGTTGCCTTTTCCGCAAGTTACTGAGCAAGACGACTGTTTGGATGAATTTTCCGCTCTTGAACGAGAGCTTAAATTGGTCATGGGACGTTTAGCACAAGAAATTGAAAACCGAGAGTTGGTCGAGCAGCAATTATTACGTTTAGCAACCCATGATAAGTTGACAGGGGCATACAACCGTCATAAATGGGATGAACAGCTAAAATGGCAAGTGTCTCTTGGTCAGCAAGGGTCGTTATTTAGCCTAGTGCTGTTGGATATTGATTATTTCAAACGTATCAATGACCAATTTGGGCATCCTGTTGGTGATAAAGTCTTAACTCATTTATGCCAGCTGATACAAGCGGAGCTTGATAATACCGCCATGTTATTTCGTATTGGTGGCGAAGAATTTGCCATTATTCTGCCTCTTCAAAATGGCCAAATGGCAATGCAATTTGCAGAAAAGATTCGTGTCAAAGTGGAACAGAGTGCCGAACAGGAAATCCCAGCCTACACTGTGAGTATGGGAGTGTGCGAGTTTCAAGCACAAGACAGTGTCCGAACGCTATTTAACCGAGTTGATCAGGGTCTTTATCATGCGAAAGGACAAGGTCGTAACCAAGTGATTCTTGAGTAGTTTCTAACTACTTTGTTATTGCGTGTTTAATTCAAACCTTAACTGCTTATTATGAAAATTATTGCTTGGTATAATTCATCACTAAGTCGTCGTATTAGCAGCATTTTTGCTGTGCTGCTAACGATTTTGCTCATGGTGATTGTTTTTTCGATATACAAACTGCGCATCATCGATTCTGAGATGAAGGAAGTGGCGTATATTGATGTGCCCCTCAATCAAATTATGGGGCGCATTGAGATGCTGCAATTGGAGCAGCATATTTTGCTGGAGCAGTTCAAACTTAAAGAAACCACCGATCAACACAAGCGGACTCCCAGTCAAGAATATGCCTATCAAAAAAGGCAGATTAAGGATTCACTTGATAAAGCGGTCGAGCTGATCATGTTGAATCTTGAGCAAAACCACATTCGTTTCGAACGTGGTCAACACAGACAATTGCTGCAAGAAATTGAACGTTATCATGAGCATAGTAACCAGTTTGAGCAGGTGCTGGGTGATGTGCTTGATGGTCAAGAGACGCCATTAGACAAAAAAGTCAAATTGGAAGATCTCGCTAATCAGCTAGAAAGCTCTGCACAAGCAATTCTCAAAGAGCTGAATAAACTCACCGATGATACTAGCCGCTACACCGAGAAGCATGAGCAGGAATTTTATTGGATCAATATTGCGCTAGGATTGTGTGCGACCATGATAGGCATTGCTTTGACCGCCTACATAGTGCGCTTTTTTATGCTGCGTATTGCCCGTATTAAACAAGATATTCAAAACCTCGATGAGTCGATAAAACATGGTGAAACGGCTGAATACGATGGCCTAATTAACGATGATTCACGTGCTTTAGATGAGTTTAGTCAGCTTGAAGTTGAGCTAAAACAGATGATGGTCCGCCTTGCTCAAGAGATCACCAACCGTGAGCAAGTTGAGCAACAGCTTTTGATTTTGGCGACTCGAGATAAGCTCACCGGTGTGTACAATCGTCATAAATGGGATGAACAGCTTAAGCTGCAAATAGACCTAGCGAGTCAAGGTAGCCCGTTGAGTTTGATTCTATTGGACATCGATTATTTTAAGAAAATAAACGATCAATATGGTCATGCAGTGGGAGATAAAGTCCTTAAACACCTATGTGGCTTACTCTCCAACTTACTTCGTTCTAGCGACCAATTGTTCCGTATTGGTGGTGAAGAGTTCGCCATTTTAGTGCCACTCCAAAATGGCCAAGCGGCGTTGCAGTTGGCAGAAACATTAAGAGCCGCCGTCGAAAAGTCGATAACGGACGTTTTACCAGCTTATACGGTGAGTATTGGCGTGACTCAGTTTCAAACAGGCGATACAGTTAAGTCTCTGTTTAATCGAGCGGATCAAGCGCTTTATTGTGCTAAGGCTCAGGGACGTAATCAGGTTGTGATGTAGCAATAAGTGGTGAACCTACATCCGCATCACATAATGAAAAGGAAGCAAAATGACGCAAGTTTTACTGTTAGTTGATGTGCAAAATGACTTTGCACCAGGTGGGGCTTTGGCTGTACCACAAGGAGATGAAATTGTTCCGATCATTAATCAATTATTACCTTGCTTTGATCATGTTATCGCGACGAAAGATTGGCACCCTAAAGGCCATGCGAGTTTTGCCTCTACTCATGGTGAATCTGTTGGTAGTGTGATTGATCTACGTGGTATCAAGCAAATGATGTGGCCAGATCATTGTGTGCAAAATACGGCCGGTGCGCAGTTGATTGCCAGCTTGCAGCAGAGCCACATTGATCATGTGGTATTGAAAGGCACTCAATTAGGTATCGACAGCTACAGCGGCTTTTTTGATAATCAGCGCCAACAAGCTACCGGATTAGAAGCTTATTTACGTGAGCACAATTATACCGATGTGTATATTGCGGGATTAGCGACAGATTATTGTGTTAAATTTACGGCATTGGATTCGGTATCATGTGGTTTTAATACTTATGTTATTAAAGATGCTTGTCGTGGTGTAAATATTAATATAAATGATTCTGAAGATGCATTTAAAGAAATGGAAAACTCAGGTTGTAAAATGGTAGTTAGTGGCGATATTCTTACCCATTGTTAATTGTCAAGTTTATGAATTTGATGGCTATTTATTAAAATTTCTAGTTTTTTCCTCTTTTATTTCCTTATTTTATTATGGGCGCAAAGCCCATAATTTGACTTTCAGTCCCTAAATATGCGTCCTTTTCATTTTTCTCGATAATATTTTGGGATCCGCTTTCCAATTCATATTTATATTAAAACATCACACGAGCTAAGAAGTTAGAATTTTATATATAAAATACCGTTTCATTTTAAATATAAGCAGGTGAGTATTAAATTTTTAGGAGTGGTAGCGAAATGATGAAAAAAGTGAAAAAAGGAGTGTTATGGCGCGCGTGCAGTGCTGTTGCTCTTACAGTGGTAAGCATGTCTGCATTGGCAGAGAATTGTTCCTCCATGCCGACCTCTGGCGGTACCTATTACCTGATTAATAAAGGCTCAGGTCAAGCGTTAGACGTGAATACTAACGATACCAGCACTGTACCGAATGTGATTACTTACGAATTTTGGGAGCCGACAAACCAGCAGTTTGTTCTGACCAAACAAAGTGACAACTATTGGGAAATAAAATCGGTTTATAACAGCAAGCTGTTGGAAGTGTTAAATTCATCAACCTCTAATGGCGCCAACGTAGACACTTATACTGATTGGGACGGTGATAATCAGCGTTGGGAGATCAAAACAGACTCCGATGGTGGTTTTAAAATCGTTAACAAAAACTCTCAACTCTCTTTGACTGTTGCTGGTTCAAGCAATGGCTCTAATGTCTACCAAAATTCCGATGAATCACTTAGCTCACAACGTTGGTATATCAACCCCGTTTCTGGCTCTTGCAGCAGTTCTTCTGATACCGACCTTGTAGGTTTTGCATCACAATCGGGTGATGACGGTTTATCGACCACAACCGGTGGTGCCGCAGGCAGTACCGTTACCGTTTCTAGCTGTTCTGCGCTGACTTCAGCATTAACTTCATCATCTGCTCAGGTGATTCAAATTCCTGCTAATACGTCAATTGACTGCCGTACTTCCGCGCGAACAGTGGCTGCTTGTGCCCTAGATTGTTCTAATTGGGGGGACAGCGGTAAAACTTGGTATCGTATTCCAACGAGTAGCCAAAGCTGTAGCGAGTTCGATGGCAGCACATCCAGCAGCACCGTTAATGTGACTCGTAACGAGTCGACGATTTATGTGAAATCCAATAAAACGTTAATTGGTTTAGGCAGTGGTTCGAAAATTATTGGTGCCAACTTGTACTTGAGTGGAGTAGAAAACGTCATCATTCGTAATTTGGCCATCAGCACGATTAACCCTTCATTAGTTGAAGCGGGTGATGGCATTACTGTGAATGACAGTAGCCACATTTGGGTCGACCATGTTGCCTTTAGCAATATTAGTGATGGTTATGTTGATGTGGATAACAGCAAAAACGTGACTGTAAGTTGGAACCGTTTTTATGGTTATAACTCACAAGTGTGTGCAAGTCAGCACTGGTATACCAATTTAGTTGCTGATTCGGAGGTCACTTTCCATCATAACTTCTGGGATACCGCTGCAGGACGTAACCCTAAAATTGATGGTGAAGACGCGCGAGTTCATTTGTTTAATAACTATTGGAAAGACATCACTTACTTCTCGATTGGTGGTGATGATAGCGCGCAAATTCTGGTTGAAAATAATTACTTTGAAAATAGTGCAAAACCACATTGGAATATTGGTAGCGCCTATTTTAGTGCCTCTGGTAACACTTACACTGGCGTGTCATCAACCGACCAGTACAAGGACAGTGGTTCAACCGTTTTCTCTGACGTGAATATGTACAACTACACGTTAGAAGATCCGAGTGTTTTGGGTAGTGAGGTTGACGGCGGTACTGGTCCACAAGACTAGTATTGGCTGTTTAATTACGTGTTTTGGGCTCGGTAACGAGCCCTTTTTTTGTTTCGATAGAATGTAGGGAAGGACAGAAAAATGCGTTCCGTTTAGGTGCGTTCGGCCAAATACGCTTGATAGTCTGGCACTTCAATGTCCACTTCTTGATTGATCAAATCTGAATTGAAAATGAACTTAGCGCTAGCGCGGTTAGTGGCAACAGGAATGTTCCACACGCTGGCAATACGCAGTAAAGCTTTAACGTCTGGGTCGTGTGGTACAGCATTGAGAGGGTCCCAGAAGAACACCAAAACATCGATTTTACATTCTGAAATCAGTGCGCCAATTTGTTGGTCGCCTCCCATTGGGCCACTGATCATGCTTTTAATCGCCAGTCCTGTTTCTTTGCTTAACATCCCACCTGTCGTGCCAGTTGCATAAAGAAAGTGCTGCTGTAATTTCTCTTTGTTTTCTTGAACCCAACGCAGTAGTTCACTTTTGCAGTTGTCATGAGCAACCAAAGCAATGTGCTTGTGGGCGTTCAATGTCCGTGTGGTTTTTTTCATTTTTTTCCCTGATGCTCCAAGAAAGATCAGTATGTCTACGCTGAGAGAACATGATCTTGATTTACGTTATTTAGTGTTTGATGTTATACGAATTAAAACGCCATTTCAGTGACCTTGTCGATCATCTCATGCCGGTATTTATAACCCATTGGCCTCTAGATGCTGTTTTGGTGAGAATATTAGCTAACAAATAAGGCGCCTCAATGAGGCGCCTTTTCATGGTGTAGAAAAAGTATGGTGTGGTAAAACGGCTCGTTTAGACGAGTGCGTTTTGTAAGATTTGACGAGATTGAGTAAGAGTAATGGCGTTATTCTCGCCAAGAGCGGTCATGCCATGGTGTTCTAATTGTTTCACCACGGTATCTACCGCCTGTTCGTGACTCATACCATGATCGGCAAATTGAGTGGCTACATCTAAACTATGATAGAAGGCTTCGATTGCATCAATAGTACGCTCTGCCAAATCTTCACCTGCAGACAATTGGAATACATTACGTCCCATTTGTTCTAACTTGGCACGTTTTGCTTCAATTTGATTGCGAAGTAGTGAAGGTTGCACAATGGCTAATGAACGACCGTGGTCGACATGCCAAAGTGCCGTCAGCTCATGACCTATCATGTGTGTAGCCCAGTCTTGAGGTACACCTGTACCGATCAAGCCATTCAGTGCTTGGTTTGCTGCCCACATAAGGTTGGCGCGCCACGCATCGTTGTCACGCTCTGCAAATTGATCACCAACTTGTTTTAGAGTTCGGAGCAACGTTTCAGCATAACCGTCTTGAACCATGGCATTGGTTGGCATAGTAATGTATTGCTCACAGGTATGAACCCAAGCATCGACAATGCCGTTGATCAACTGGCGTTCAGGTAGTGTCTTCATTACATCTGGGTCCATCACAGCAAAGCGTGGTTGCACAACTTTGGCATGGAAAGCCAGTTTATCAGCAGTTTCTTTTTTGGTAATCACGGCACCCGCGTTAGATTCTGAGCCGGTGGCAGGCAGTGTCAAAATTGCGCCAAGTGGTACTGCGGTGACGACATCGTGTTTTTTGGTCAAAATATCCCAGCCATCACCATCATAATGTGCAGCAGCTGCAACGTATTTTGAACCATCAATCACTGAACCTCCGCCAACTGCGAGGATAAAGTCGATGTCATCGTGTTTAACAATCGCAACGGCTTTGTCGAGCGTTTCTTTGGTTGGGTTGGCTTCGACGCCAGAGAACTCTTGCCACTGATGTTCGGCTAGCGCACTTACGACTTGATCGTACACACCATTGCGTTTGATTGAGCCTCCACCGTAAATCACCAATACTTTTTTATCGGTCGGAATTTCACTTGTGATGGTGGCAATTTGTCCTTGTCCAAAATGGATACGAGTTGGATTAAAGTAAGTAAATTGCATCTGACACTCCAATTGCTGTGTAAATGGGGATGTTTCCCATTTATTGTTATAACGCCCTGCGGTATATACCTAACTGACCTCAAGATGCAGAATTCAGATCTTCCTCAACGGGCACAGGTCAAGCTCAATGACGGAAAGAATGGTCATTCCCTTTCAACGTCACTGGGTATAAGACACACAGAACTTAATCATGAATGCATAATAATCCGCGATATAAGTGCTTAATAGGGGGATTTCTCTATTTTAATTGCCTATTCCTACAATTTATGCGAGCGTGAGCAGAAATAAGTTAAGGGGGAAATAATGAGTGACTTGGTTGAACTGATGACACGTTATGTTGAGCAACAAAAGTTGCACAATTTGGAGGGTATTGTCGATACGGTCATTCCAGGAATTCGGTTTTTTCGCAGCACAAAAACTCAGCCTAAAAAGCCATTCATATATGAATCAGGCACTTTTATTCTGGGGCAAGGGTATAAAAAGATCACTGTTGGAAATGGTAAACAAGTGACTTACGGTCCAAATGACTATTTGGTGGCTGGTGTCCCCATTCCCCTTGAGTGCGAATCGTTTGGTTCAGAGCAAGAGCCAATTTTAGGGTTGAGTGTTCATTTTGATCATGCTCTGCTAATGCGGCAAGTCGCTTTGCTCGAACAGCATGGCAGGGCTGCTCCCTCTAAACGCAAAGATTGCTGTGGCGTGAAATCAGTGGCGATGAGTGATGTTATGGTTTGTACCTGTGAGCGAATCATGCTGGCACTATTGGATCCAACCGAAGCGCACGTATTAGCCGAGGGGTTAATCGCGGAACTGTTATACCGTGTATTGACTGACAGTGAAGGGCATTTGCTATTTGATCTGGCCTCTTATGAAGGCAATTATGCTCGTGTGGCAAAATCACTCGCTAAGGTTCATCGGGATTATTCTCAGAATTTAACGGTACTCGATTTGGCGCAGGAAGCGAACATGAGTGTTTCGGCTTTTCATCAAGCTTTTCGTGATGTCACCATGGAATCGCCGTTGCAATATGTGAAAAAAGTAAGGTTAAACAAAGCCCGTGAACTGATTCAGGTGGAAGGTATGCGAGTGAATGAAGCCGCCCGGCAAGTAGGTTACGCTAGCGCATCACAGTTTAATCGCGAATTTAAGCGTCTGTTTAATGAAACGCCGAAGGGGCAAAAAGTGGAGTTGGATTCAACCTACTAAAAGGGGAAGAGGAACAGCAAAAGTTTACTCTTTTACAAATCGCTAACTCCGACCATACTCTCATTACCCCCAAAAAAGAGCATTTACGTGCTCCTGATAAAGCCAAGCCCACGTTCTCAAAAGTTCGTGGGCTTGTTTTTTGTTAGCCGTGAATCACTTATCTAGACGACGGGCGTCACTTAAACTGAGTTTCACTTAAATTGATAGCTCTCTGGCACGACGACAATGCCTTGCTCTGAAATATAGAAACGTTTAGCGTCTTGCGCTTTGTCTAAACCAATGGTGGTATTTGCGGGAATGTTGACGTGCTTGTCAATGATGCAGTTGCGTAATTGGCAGTTAGGACCGACATTCACATCATCAAATAAAATGCTGTCGAGTACTGTTGCGCCATCATTAATACGTACGTTACATGAAATGATGCTGTGCTGAACCGAACCACCAGAGTTGATCACTCCACCTGCGATAATAGAATCGATAAATATCCCTTCATTACCGGTGGCTGAAGAGACGGTTCTTGCTGGTGGATATTGGGGTTCGTAAGTGCGAATCGCCCAATCTTGTTGGTACAAGTCCATTGGTGGGATGGGTTCAAGTAAATCCATATTTGCGGCGTAAAATGAATCAATGGTGCCCACATCACGCCAGTAGCAATCGCGGTTGACGCGACCCTTTTCACCAAAGCGGTAGGCATAGACATTATGGTTGGGAATCAAGTCTGGAATGATGTCTTTGCCAAAATCGTGGCTTGAACTCTCTATATCTGAGTCTTTTTGCAGGGCTTGTTGCAGTACATCCATATCGAAAATGTAAATACCCATGGATACCAAACTGCGATCCGGTTGATTTGGGATTGACGGTGGGTCAAGTGGTTTTTCGATAAAGGAGACGATACGATTAGATTCATCGGTTGCCATTACGCCAAATGAACAGGCTTCAGCACGGGGCACATCCATGCAAGCGACTGTTAGCCCTGCCTTTTTAGCTATGTGCTCTTCTAACATGGCCGCATAATCCATACGATAAATATGATCCCCAGATAATACGACGACGTATTTTGCCTCACTGCGGTTTAACAGCCATATATTATGGAATAGAGCATCGGCAGTCCCTTCATACCATTTGCCACCTTTGCGCATCTGTGGGGGAACTGCAGTAATGTACTCATTGAGTTCGGGATTGAAAATTGACCACCCATCACGCAGATGTTTTTGTAATGAATGGGATTTATATTGGGTTAGGACCAATATGCGTCGCAGGCCGGAATGTAGGCAGTTGGTCAATGTAAAATCTATGATTCTATATTTACCACCGAATGGAACCGCGGGTTTGGCGCGATCATCCGTGAGAGGCGACAGTCGGGAGCCGACACCACCGGCTAATACAACAGTTAGGGTATCTTGCATCTTATTTCTCCCTGAAATTATGCAATGTTAACCAGCCAAACGACTGATTGAGGTATGCTTAACTAATTGAAACTAGTCTCATATCTTGTGGTATTTATATCAGATATGGCTAATCAAAACGAAGTCTTTCTCTGCAAATTCACCAATTTCTTTCTTCACCAGTGAGTTTGTGGTGTTCCTCAATATGAGCTGTTTAAGCCAATGCTAAACGCAAACGCGCTTAAACCCATCCATGGGGCTTGACGTTATTACTCTAGACAAAAAACGTTGCTTCTCGGTGTCACTAGAAAATAACTATATGTATACCCAAATGACCTCAAGATGCAGACTTCAGAGCTTCATCAACAAGCACAGGTCAAGCTCAATGACGGAAGGAATGGTCATTCCCTTTCAACGTCATTGGGCGCTGAAATGGGCTTGTTGATGAGCTCCCAAAGGGCGAGTTGTATTCGCTCCTATGCTGCGTTACCGATTTTCTACGTAGAATAACTAGGTATTCAAATCGGTGCCTTGCCTATGAGCGAATACATTCTCGCTGAAACCGCATCTTGAGGTTACTTGGGTATAACCTAGCGATGAAATGCACGACGGTTACGGTCATTTTATAAAACGTACTGAATTTTGATTATGCTGGCTTTCGCAGACGATATATCCTCACTCTAACGTAATTCAAGCTGCGTGAAAATCAATATTAGTCATTCTAACCATATGGTTTAATTGAAAAGTTTACCTAACATAATCGGTGTGACGCCTCAAGGTAGGGCAGAGTATGCGCTACTTAACACTCTTTTCGTCAACAGCCAGTTCCACGAATTTAATAACTTGTGATCTCAAACTGCTTCTGTCTCTTTAGAGTTTGAAAAAGCGCACACTTTGCCATGAAACCGGTTGCGGGAGTGTTTTTGTGGGGTAGTCTGAAACCGGTTGCAAAAAAGAATAAATCCTACAAATTGAAACAAAAGGTGAACGCATGGCCTCAGCTATTAGAGATTATGCCCAACTCGCAAAAGATATATTAGAAGAAGTGGGTGGGCAGGATAACCTGAAAGATTTTTCACGTTGTGCAACTCGTTTGCGCCTAATTTTAAAAGAAGTTCCAGAAGGTGCAGCCGATAAAATTAAACAAATGCCCGGAGTTATCACAGTGGTTATTGCTAGTGGTCAATTCCAAGTGGTACTCGGGACGCACGTTGCCGATGTGTTTGCGGCAATGGGAAACTTGGTTGATAAGAGCTTCTTAAGTGCAGGTGAAGAGAAGACTCGCGTGCTTGATGCAGTGATTGCTTCGATGTCTGCGATTTTTGCACCACTACTGTTCATTTTGGCGTCTGCTGGTATTTTGCAAGGGGCTTTAATTGTTACAAAACACTTTTTCCCGGGCGTGGTTACGTCAGGTACGTTTGAAGTGCTTAACTTTTTATCTTGGACACCATTTTCATTTCTTCCAGTGTTCATCGGTTTTACCGCGGCGAAATATTTCCGCTGTAACCCATACATTGCGGTCTTGTGCTGTTGTGCATTGATTAACCCAAGTTGGGCTGAAATTGCAGGTAAAATTGCCTCCGGTGAAGCCTACACTTTCCTCGGGTTACCTTTAGCTAAAACCGTCTATTCATCGTCAGTTCTTCCTCCTATTTTCTTGGTTTGGGCACTCTCTTACGTTGAGCGTTATACCAAGCAAATTTTGCCAGATGTGGTCAAAGAGCTGTTTACCCCGCTAGTGTGTATGGTCATCATGGTTCCACTGACTTTGGTTGTTATTGGTCCAGTTACCAGCGCTGCAGCAGGTTATATTGCTGTGGGTTATAACTGGTTATATAACGCTGCGCCAGCGGTTGCAGCAGCGGTTGTTGGTGGGTTCTGGCAGGTATTGGTTATCTTCGGTATTCACTGGGGTACAACACCTTTAGTGTTCGCCAACTACGAACAATTTGGCAAAGACTCGTTCCAAGTATTCCAAACTTGCGCTGTGGTGGCACAGATGGTGGCGGCATTTGCTTGTGCTTACAAATCGAAAAATACTATCGTGAAAAAGACCGGTTATTCTGCTGGGATTACCGCGATCTTCGGTATTACTGAACCTACATTGTACGGCATCACCTTACGCTTCAAAAAACCGTTTATCTGTGGCTGTATTGGTGGCGCGGCAGGTAGTTTGGTGGCGAGCTTTTTCGATACTCACTACTACGTGTATGCCGGTTTATCCAGCATTATCACCACGGTGAACGCAATTACACCTGAAAACCCATATTCATTTATCGGTATGCTCTCTGGCGTTGCTGTTACCTGTGTGGTGACTACCATCCTTATTTTTGTGATTGGTTTTGAAGATCCAAAAGAAGAAACCGGTGATGAGTCTAAAACCGTAAAACCGGCGACAAAAGCTGCAGTACCTGCTTCTGCTGCAAGCCAACAGCAGGTGATGTTAGCTAGCCCAGTAAAAGGCATTGTTGTTCCTCTTGCGACCGTAAACGATGACACCTTTGCGCAAAAGCTATTGGGTGATGGTGTGGCCATTAAACCACAAGAAGGATTGGTCACAGCGCCTTGTGATGCGGTGGTTTCATCGGTGATTGAGAGTCAGCATGCGGTTGGTTTGACTTGTGCAAATGGCATGGAGCTCTTGATTCATGTCGGATTAGATACCGTCGCCTTGAAAGGTGAATTCTTTAATACCTTAGTTACGTTAGATCAAACAGTGAAAGCCGGTGAGCCACTCATTCGTTTCGATTTAGAAGCCATCAAAGCCGCTGGTTATGACGTGACTACACCATTTATTGTTCTTAATAGTGACGAGTTTAAACTGCAGATTTTGGATGAAGAAGAACATTCAATCGAAATGGGCGAACCCGTAATTCAAATCGCATAGGAGTTGTTATGAGTAACGTTTTTCCCGAAGATTTTTTGTGGGGAGGTGCGGTTGCCGCACACCAGCTAGAAGGTGGCTGGGATAAAGGGGGAAAAGGCGTCAGCATTATTGATGTGGTAACCGCAGGTGCCCATGGCAAACAGCGCCGTATTACCGACGGCGTACTGGACGGTGAATTTTATCCAAACCATGAAGCAATTGATTTTTATGGTCATTACAAAGAAGACGTGAAGCTTTTTGCTGAAATGGGCTTTAAATGCTTTCGAACCAGTATTGCCTGGACACGCATCTTCCCCAACGGTGATGAAGCGCAGCCGAACGAAGCTGGGTTGCAGTTTTATGATGACTTGTTTGATGAACTGTTGAAATACGGTATTGAGCCTGTCATTACGTTGAGCCATTTTGAAATGCCATACCACTTAGCGAAAGAGTACGGTGGTTGGTTGAATCGCAAGGTGATTGATCTCTTTGTTAAGTTTTCCATGACGGTCATTGAACGTTATCAGCACAAAGTGAAGTATTGGATGACGTTTAATGAGATCAACAACCAAAAACACACCCATCCAGACATTTTTGGATGGACCTGTTCAGGTATCTTACTTTCTGAGCAAGAACGACCTGAAGAGGCGATGTACCAAGCCGTACATCACCAGTTTGTTGCGGCCGCAAAAGTGGTGAAACAAGCGCATGCTCTGAATCCTAATCTGCTGGTGGGCTGTATGTGCTCTATGGTGCCTTACTATCCTTACTCGTCGAACCCAGATGATGTGATGTTGGCGCAAGAGTCGATGCACGACCGTTTCTACTTCTCTGATGTGATGGTGAAAGGCCATTATCCAAGCTACGCCAAAAAAGAGTGGCAGCGCAAAGGCTATAACATTGTTATGGAAGAGGGTGATGAAGCGATTCTGAAAGAGGGTAAATCAGATTATCTTGGTTTCAGTTACTACATGTCTAACACAGTGAATTCTGCCATTGAAAACAACGACAGTAACAGTGTGGATGGCAGTGGTGCTCACTCAGTGAAAAACCCTTACCTGAAAGCGAGTGATTGGGGTTGGCAAATCGACCCAGTGGGTCTGCGCTATGTGCTAGCTACTTTATACGAACGTTACGAAGTGCCACTGTTTATCGTGGAAAATGGCTTCGGTGCGGTTGATAAAGTGGAAGACAACGGAGAAATCAACGACGATTACCGTATTGATTATTTGCGTTCTCACATTGAGGAAATGGGTAAAGCGATTAGCATCGATGGTGTTGATTTAATGGGGTACACCCCGTGGGGTTGCATTGATTTGGTCTCCTTCACGACCGGGGAAATGAAAAAACGCTATGGGTTTATCTATGTTGATAAACACGATGACAATACTGGAACGTTAGCCCGAGCTAAGAAAAAATCGTTTTATTGGTATCAAGATGTGATTGCGACCAATGGAGAGAAACTCTAATATTGTCGCCTTTGTGAGCCAGCTGTCAGCTGGCTCACTATCTTACGATAACTAGGCTAGAGAATTATTATGGTTACTATGTTAGACGTTGCCAAAAAGGCGGGGGTATCTAAATCGACTGTATCGCGCATTCTAAGCGGTAATACAGTGGTCAGTGAACAGGCTAAACTAGCCGTTTATAAGGCGATAGAAGAAACAGGGTATCGCCCTAACTTACTGGCGCGTCAATTAGCAACCAAAAAGACCAGTTACATTGGTTTCGTGATGACCAACGTACTGTATAACGGTCCTTATTTCTCTACCATCGTCTACAACGCTGCTTCGTTCAGCGAACGTAATGGCCACCAACTAATTCTTGCCGACGGTAAACACTCTGCCCAAGAGGAGCGTGAAGCCATCAATTTTCTCCTTGATATGAAGTGCGCAGGTATTGTGGTTTATCCCTCATTTCTCAATGAAGAGGAGATGGCTGAAATCATTGAGTCTTCTGAGACGCCTATCGTTGTCATTAACCGTCATCAAGCATCCCATCCAGAATGCGCTTTTGTGACCGACCATTATCAATCAGCAGTGCAAATGATGGAATACATCATTAGCCAAGGTCATACCAAGATTGCTTTTATCCGTGGTGTGGAAGGGTCGGCTTCCGGTGAGTGCCGCTTCAGAGCGTATCGTGATGTGTTAGCAAAACACAAACTAGTCTACCGTGATGAATGGGCAGTTGAAGGTCAATGGTTACCTGAAGGTGGGTATCAAGCCACCAAACAACTCTTTGCTGATGGTCAGCAAGTGACGGCAATTTTAGCGGGTAATGATGAGATGGCGTTTGGTGCGATGAAAGCACTTTACGAAATGGGTTATCGCATTCCTGATGATGTTTCGATTGCGGGTTTTGACAACATTTCAATGAGTAACTACGTCACGCCAACGTTAACCACGGTTTCTATTCCATTTGACCGCATGCTACAAAAAGGCATTCTTTACTTGATTGGGCAACAACAACAATCACAGGATCTTGACCTCAATTGTGAGCTAATTATTCGCAATTCTGTCGCTGAGCTCGCTGTTTAACCACGCTTTTATCACACATTTTTACTGTAATGGTTGTCACTCTTTGTCCATAAAGAGTGACAATGTCGATATTTTATTCGTATAAGATCATTTATTCTGCATCAACGCCTGCTGAAATAGAAATCGATTATCTCATCGGTTTCTTTACCATCTCTCCATCTCACGCTTTTGGCGTGTCATGCTGGGAGAGTTCATCCTACAGTGAAACTCATTTTTTCAGGAGTTGGAATGAAAAAGAAGGTTATCTTATATCGCACATTGCCAGAGGCGGAACTCGCGCGTTTACGTGATGCATTTGATGTCGTCGAATTTCCCGAGTTAAAAAATGCCAATCAGGACGATTTTCTTGCCGAATTAAGCAGTGCCGACGGTTTGATTGGTGCAGGTTTACCTTTGGGTGCTCAGCAATTAGATCGAGCAACCCAATTAAAAGCGATTTCAACGATTTCCGTAGGAACGGATGCTTTTGATCTTGATTATCTTAGTGCGCGCTCTATCCCTGTGATGCATACCCCTACGGTACTAACTGAGACTACCGCAGACACCATTTTTACCCTCATATTGTGTACCGCTCGCCGCGCTATTGAGCTGGATCGTTTCGTTCGCCAAGGTGAGTGGCATCAGAGTATTGGTGTCGACCAATTCGGCTCGAATGTGCATGGCAAAACATTAGGGATTCTCGGGTTGGGTCGTATCGGTACCGCGGTGGCTCGCCGTGGGCATCACGGTTTTGGCATGAATATTCAGTATTACAATACCAGTCGTAAAGAGCAGGCTGAGCAGGAGTTGGGCGCGAAGAAAGTCTCTTTTGACGAGTTGATTGAAACCTCAGATTTTATCTGCTCAGTTCTTCCTTATACCGAACAAACCGATAAGCTTTTCAATAAAGACGCATTTAATAAAATGAAATCGAGTGCTTTTTTCATTAATGGAGGTCGCGGCAAAACGGTTGATGAAGCAGCGCTTATTGATGCGTTGAAAAAAGGTGTGATCAAAGGGGCTGGCTTAGATGTCTATGAAAAAGAGCCACTGCCAATTTCAAGTGAATTAATTGGACTTGATAACGTGGTGCTTTTCCCTCATGTGGGGTCTGCCACGCATGAGACTCGTTACGCGATGGCCCAATGCGCGGTAGATAACCTTATCAATGCGCTAGAAGGTAATGTGGAACAAAATTGCGCCAATATTCGCCAGTTGAAACAATGATCTTATGATCAAATCGTGAGTAAAGGCCTTGTGTAACAAGGCCTTTTTGTCAGAAGAAATGGTGCTGTCTCTTAGACTAAATCAAGGTGTTCTTGATTGGCGAGATAATTAACCCGATTACGACCACAAGATTTTGCTTCATAAAGTGCCATATCGGCGCGCTGGTAGACATCTTCGGCAAGGGCTGTCATCGTGGTATAGCCGATACTAATGGTCACTTTTTTGTGGTGTTTCTCATAAATAGTGATTCGTAAACGTTCCAATACGTTTTGAGCTTCTTCTTCAGAAGTGTGCGGTAATATAACCGCAAACTCTTCACCACCAATGCGGGCAAGAAAATCCGATTCACGTAAGCCGTCTTTGAGTGTTTGTGCTACCGAGCGAATCACATGATCACCATAAGCATGGCCTTTGGTATCGTTAATCGATTTAAAATGGTCGATATCACAAATGGCAAAACAGGCGTGTTTTTGGTTTGGATAGCGCTGAATCTCATAACAGTTTCCGCGGAAAACCTGATCAAATTTACGGCGGTTTGGAATGTCAGTTAGGGCGTCTTTCTCACTTTGTTCACGGAGGCGATTTTCCAGTATTTTGCGTTCAGAAATATCGACAAATGAAGCTACATAGTACTGAATGACATGGTTATCGTCGGTAATGGCTTGAATGCGTAAAATCTCAGTCAGTAGGCGACCATCTTTACGGCGGTTTATGATTTCACCTTCCCATACTCCAACGGTTTGTAAGTCTTGCCACATTTTCTGATAAAACTCGGCCTCATGTTTACCAGAGGAGAAAAGTGATGGTGTTTTTCCCAGCACGTCCTCCTGTTGATAGCCACTTAAACGAGAAAACTGCGAATTCACTTTGATAATTTTGTTGTTCTTGTCGGTAATAACAATGGCCGACATTCCTTCCATTGCCGCAAGAGCCAGTTTTCCCTCAAGTGTGTTTTTAATATGTTTGCGGTTCCAGTTGAGAAAGAGAACTGAAAGGAGTCCTAAAATAGCTAACACAGCGACTAATTGTGAGGTTAACGCAGCATAGTGATTGCGCTCTGTTTGGGCGATATCGCTATTGCCTATCATATCGACCAGATAGAGATCATTTAAATTAGGGTCAACAATATGGAGAGGCACTTGTACAAAGCTAATCCAACCGAGCGTTGTTTTGAATGCACCAGACCCTAAAGATGTCATCTCATGCCAAATGGCAGGGTACAAGGTGGCAAAATTGTCGACTGCTTTCTCACTTGATTCAGGTTCTAACCTCCCTGTATGGGTTTTGCTAAGTAGGTAATTCCCTTTAATATCAATTAGTTCTGGAATATTTTTTGATTCGTTACTGAGTGTTTTATTGTAGAGGTGATCGGTGTTCATATCCGCAATAAAATAAGCACGTCGTTGACCATCAACTAAGAGCGGAGCGACAAGCCGTATCGGTGAACTGAAACCTAAATCGACGTGGTCTTTCTGCGCATTGACTATATAAACCCCAATGGTTTTGTTTTGCGTTTGTTTGATTTTATCGAATAGATTGGAATGGTTAAGGTTAATGAGCTGGTTACTTTGTGCAGCAGAAACATTGTTGTCAAGATTGTAGACGTTCACCAACTCTTGTCCTTGCAAGTTAACTAAACGGAGCCGAGATAAGGTGTTTTGTGCGTACAGTACCGATCGCCAAAAGTCTTTTAATACAGCTGAATTCAGGTCATTTGGTGCAGTAACGGCATTATTTAATACGATGCTATCTGAAAGAACCCTAAACGTTTTTAGTACGTCCTGTGTGTTGGTCATGATCCCTTGTTTATCAAACTCGAGATTAATTCCTCTTTCCTGCTGCACCAAATTGTAGATCTGGTGTTCAACGCCACGATACTGCAAATAGAAGTACAAAATGGGCACAAGGCTCAAAACGCCCCAGATGAAGAAAAACTGCGCCACATTTTTAAATTTATCAGAAGACACAATGACCTACTTTTGTCGAGTGAATGGTAAACCGAGGAGTTAGAGCAACATTCTTAAGCGGTTTACGACGTTTTTAACCTCAAAGAAACAGATGGGAGAAGTCGCTTTTGACAAAAAACTGACGCAACACGAGGTATTAGCCGTCGTGTGAGAATTGTCTATCTCAAAGCCCACTCTAGAGAGTATGAGTCCAAATTTCAATGGGGAATCCTGTTGTTACCAAAGAGAAAAATCGACTATTTACAATGTAAACTTAAGCGATTTATCCATTCTCTTTGTATGGGTAATGTTAATCTATTAGGTGCATATTAACCAGATGTTTAACCGAGGCACCTCACAAAAAAACGTTAAATAGCGTGGGCTTAAGATGCAATTTTAGACAGGTGAATAACTGTGTCCGATACTTATAGCTGGTTTTCCTCATGATAGCGTAAGGAGCAAATTGAGGATGAAAAAGGTCATCATGTCATTGTTATTTCTTTTGGGCATAGTAGGAGCGGGGGCTGGCTACTATTTGTTCTATTATGCGCCAATGCATGGATCGATTTTTGATATGTATGTCACATTTGGTCCTAAGCCAGAAGAGGAACCTGTGGACCCTGATGTAAATCAAGCTCAGATGGACATAGAGAACCCTGATATCATGGATTACTACGTGGATGATGCAACGCTACCGATCCGCAGTAAAACGGATATTAACGCATTTATTGAAGGGAACTTATATCGTGGCGATGCGGTGCACCTTTTAGAAAAGAAAAATGGCTGGGGTAGAATCACCGAGTATTTTGTTTTTCAAGAAAATCGCCCAGCGACCGCCAAGTGGATACCGCTAGATGGCTTGGTCACCCAAAAACCCGAGATCAGCCCTGATGAACGGCGCGAAACCATACTGAGCTATATCGATAAATCCGATGACATGGGTAAGTACGAAGAGACATTCATTAATACGACGAATAATCTCCTGAAGAAAAAGCGGTGCAAGCCCGATGACTTTATTGAAACAGGGGGGTGGGTTCGCTCGGTTAATTTTAGTGATGAAGATGTGTACTTTGTTTACTGTGGCGGGATGAAGCGTGTTAATAAAATCTATCTTAATGCCCAGAACGCCAAAGTGTTTGGTCCTGATGACGTCAAACGTTAACAGAAGTTTTGCTTGTCGAGTGAGGTCTTGAACATTACACTGAGGCCTCTTATCTCTCCATAGGTGTTCATCTTGTCGCGTTGGTATTCTCTTATACTGTGCTCTCTGCTTGCTCTGGTGTTGCCAGTGCAAAAGTGGAGTGCGGCTGAATTAAACTCAGCGCAAGTTTATACACCTGCTTTGTCATTTTCTCATGGTTCAAAGCACACCAAGAGAGCTCACCAGTTAGTTAACCGAACCCATTCTGTCCCTTATTCTACGAAAGATATGGGGCCTCTATCTGATGCGGTCATTTTTCAAGGGCGCCTGACACTTGCTCTGCGGTCGACGCTTAATGAAGGTAATGATGATAGCAGTAGTGAGCCACTGGGTTTTGAACAGCCAAATTCTTTAGTCTGGCTGATGCCAGAAACGAGCAGCTATGCGTATGCTGCCATTCGTTTACCTAATATTCCTTATCAACATCACTTCACTGACCACCGGCTGTCTGGGTGGAAAGAGAGTAATGCCCTTTATGTCGCGTTGAACGCGCAGTTCTCATAAGTTATTGAATTATTTGTCGTAACTGTGTCCAAAGCTATTTACCTCTCATAGGGAGGGGGCGTCGGTTACGTGGTAAAGACCCGACTAAGTGCGTCAGGCACTTACGTGACGCGGTCACATTAATTCTTTACTGACTCAGCGAATTTTGAACCTTCGGACGCTGAGGAGAATGATATGAAAAAAACAGCTTCCGGCACTAAACGTGTCTTAAACCATTACTCCGCGTGGAAGTACATGGTGTTATTGGTCACTATTGTTGTTTTGGCGTTAAGTGCGATTACAACATGGTATGGTGAACAACCTTCTATTCAAATTGATTATGCTCAGCCCAGTGCACGGTTAAATGATGTGTTAGCAATGAAAAACTTCCTTGCATCACAAGGAATTTCGGCACAAACAATCTCATCACAAGGACGGCAACAATCACTGCTGTTTGGTAGTGAAACGCAGCAGACTTTGGCAAAAACTGCGTTAGATAAGGTGCTAAGTAAAGACGATAACATTACGTTCTCATACCGTTCTGTAGCGCCAAAATGGTTGTCTAAGCTGGGTTTTGAGCCAATCAAGCTTGGCCTTGATTTGCGTGGTGGCGTGCAATTTTTGTTGAATGTGGACGTTAATAAAGCATTTGATGAACAACGCGATGCGTTGGCCGACGATATTCGAGCTGAATTACGTCAACAGCACATACGCCAAGTTCGCGTTTCGTCGCAGCCTAATCTGGGGGTTACGGTGATAAGCCATGCCGATAGCGCGTTAGATACCGTGTATACGTTTGTGACCCAACAATATCCTGGTTGGAATGCAGTGCGTCGGAGCAACGAAATATCCATAGCCCCAACCGAACAAAATAAACAAACTTTCCAACAGAGCACGTTAAAACAAAACCTTAAGATCATGCGTGATCGTATTGCGGAGCTTGGGATCACGGAAGCGTTAGTGCAACGTCAAGGTGAGCACAGTATTCGTATTGAACTTCCTGGTGTACAAGACCCTGCCCAAGCGAAAAAAGTGATTGGCGCAACCGCCAGTCTCGCATTTTATGAAGTAGTGAGTGATGGTTCGAATCACGATACTTTTACACTGGCTGATAAATTGGGTCGAAAAGTGGCGTTAGCGCGGCAGCCTGTTCTTACGGGGGACCACATTATCAACGCGCAAGCGGGGCTGGATAATATGGGAATGTCGGAAGTTAATATCACTTTGGATCATGTGGGGGGTGAAACTATGGGCCACTTCTCTGCAACTCATATTGGCAAACCGATGGCAACAGTCTATCGGGAGTATAAAACCAATTCTCGGGGGGAGACTGTGCGCAGCGAGCGTGTGATTAGCGTTGCTACTATTCAATCTCAGCTTGGCAGCCAATTTCGAATTACTGGCGCAGGCTCAAGTGATGAAGCGCAGCAACTTGCGTTGTTATTGCGCGCTGGCTCTCTTACCGCACCGATTACTATTGTTGAGGAGCGTACCATTGGTGCTTCACTCGGGGCTGAGAACATCAGTAATGGTTTCGCTGCGTTGGCGTTGGGGATGGGGCTAACTTTAACCTTTATGGCGTTGTGGTATCGCCGCTTAGGCTGGGTGGCGAATGTAGCATTGCTCGCCAATATGGTTTGTTTGCTGGGTTTAATTGCACTACTGCCCGGAGCGGTATTAACCTTGCCAGGTATTGCTGGGTTAGTCCTCACTGTGGGGATGGCCGTCGATACGAACGTGCTGATATTCGAGCGTATACGTGACAAATTGCGTGAAGGTCGTTCGTTTGCTCAGGCAATTGACCAAGGATTTAGTAGTGCATTTGCCACCATTTGGGATGCGAACTTTACCACTATGATCACCGCAGTGGTGTTGTACTCCATCGGTAACGGGCCAATTCAGGGATTTGCATTAACCCTAGGACTTGGGCTAATGACCAGTATGTTTACCGGAGTATTTGCTTCGAGAGCGCTCGTCAACCTTATTTGGGGTCGAGATACACGTCGTGATGTGAGGGTGTAACCATGAGTCAATTTTTTAAAACATACATTCGAGGCATTCGTTATATTACCTCGTATGTTTCGATTACTTTAATCGTACTTTCATTGGTCGTGTTGTCGGTTCGCGGGCTTAACCTTGGTTTGGACTTTACTGGGGGGATGGTAACTGAGGTCACTGTGGATGCTTCATTGGACAACCACCAATTGCTTAATGTGTTAACGCCTACCTTAGGTGAGGGGACTACAGTGACGCCATCTGGAGGCGAAGGTCGCTGGCTCATTCGCTACGCCGTTGGTGATAAACAAGAAACGCCCAATATCTCCCAGTTGTTATCGCCTATTTCAAACCAAGTTCAGATCGTGGGTAACAGCATGGTAGGCTCTCAAGTGGGCGATGATATGGTTAATCAAGGTGGTTTAGCTCTGCTCATCTCAACCTTGTGTATTTTAGGCTATCTCTGTTTTCGATTCGAATGGCGTTTAGCTAGCGGCGCTCTATTGGCTCTGTTCCACGATGTGGTGCTGGTGCTTGGTTTTTTTGCCGCGACTCAAATGGAATTTAACCTGACAACATTGGCTGCGGTGCTGGCGATTTTAGGCTATTCCTTAAATGACTCCATCATTATTGCCGATCGTATTCGAGAATTGTTACTAGCAAAACGCAATACGCCGACGCCAGAGATCAATGACCAAGCCGTGATGGCTACCTTCTCAAGGACCATGGTTACGTCAGGTACAACGTTAATTACCATTTCGGCACTGTGGTTGATGGGAGGAAACTCATTAGCAGGGTTTGCAACCGCAATGTTTATTGGTGTTATTTCGGGTACTTGGTCATCTATTTCTATTGGTACGGTTTTACCGGAAAAATGTCAGTTAACTGCCCAACATTATTTACCTACCGAAGTGGATATGGCTCCTTGATTTGGTCTCTTTAGACTGTCTATTTCACGCTAAAAGAGTCAGCATTGCTGGCTCTTTTTCTTTACGCGGTGTTTCTGTAATGTTGTTGTGCCCCCAAGGGGCGAGTTGTATTTGCTGAAACCGCATCTTGAGGTTACTTGGGTATAAGATAAAAAAGTGAAGTTTTACCGATATTTGCGTGTGCTTCACAGTTTTTATCAAGAAAACATACATTTGCTATACACAAAAGCCGTTTTATAGCCTATTTCTATATATAACCCCTTAGGATTAACGCTAAAGTAATTAACGTTGAAAATTGGTCGGTAACAAGGATTACCGGTGGTCGACTGGTTTACGAGTTCGAAAAGCAACGAAGGGATTGATATACGAGGAGAGTTAAAGTTGTCGTCTAATGCGCTCAGTAAACCAAAACCTGTGACCAATTTTGTGGCTAAGGCTATGTCATGGGTGATTGGATTTGGTTTATTGATCATTCTATTTGCTGTGCTTACTTTGTCGTCATCGCTAAATGACGCCGAATCGATCAATGTGGCAGGCTCAATGCGCATGCAGTCATATCGCCTTGTGATTGATTTGAAAGATAATAATGGTATGGCGTTGCAACACATACGCGATTTTGAACGCTCGCTATATGGGCCCGCATTACGCGCGGTAGATAGCTGGGGAACACCTCCTGAGTTGCGTGATGAATACCATCATCTCATCTTGGGTTGGAAAAATATTAAAGGGTTAGTGATCAGTAAAGAGAGTGATGAAGCACAGCAATTACTGGAACCCTATGTCGATCAGATAGATCGATTTGTTCTGCATCTTCAGCAGTTTAATGAGAAGAAGCTGCGTACGTTGGCTGCGGTAGGGGGGCTCTGTCTCGGGGGGATTTTGCTCAGTTCACTGATTGTGGTGCGCTACATGCGTAAATATGTTGTTCACCCTCTGCGGTTATTGATGAAGGCAAGTGAAGAAGTTAAGTTTGGTTCATTCGACATCAAAATTGAGTCGGATTTTCCCAATGAACTCGGGATACTTGCGCAGACATTTAACAGTATGGCCAGTGAACTCGGTAAGCTCTATCGGGGATTGGAATTGGCAGTTGATGAAAAAACACGGCGTTTGAGGCAAGCTAATCAGTCATTACAAGTGCTTTACCAATCGTCACAGGAGCTCTCCAGCTCGCGTATAAAATTGGAGAACTTCCAGGCGATTGTGCACCATTTTTCGACCATTGAAGGCATAGTGTCAGTGGAAATGGAAATCGCCGATGCGGGGGTCGATGGCATTAAGCTACATGATGGGAGTGAATGCGATAGCTTTCCCAATGAGATGGAATTGTCGGTGGATGGGGAAACTCTCGGGAAATTACGTTGGAAGGAGGGGTTACCCTGTCCTGATCGCTCGCTAATTAACAGTTTTGGGCGCGTGCTCTCGCGGGGGATTTACTACAATCGTTATCAAAAACAGCAAGAGCAACTGATGCTGTTAGAAGAGCGCGCGACTATTGCCCGAGAGTTGCATGACTCGCTTGCTCAATCATTATCCTACTTGAAGATTCAAATGACACTGCTCAAACGAGTCATGGCGAGTATTGATGACCCAGGTGTTCAAGATAAAACCGGAGTGGTGATTGCGGATATAGATACAGGGTTATCTAATGCGTACAAACAGTTAAGGGAGCTTTTAACCACGTTCCGCTTAACGTTAAAAGAGACGAATTTTGGTCAGGCATTGAAAGAAATGGCTGACCAACTCGATTCCCAGACGGGCGCAGAGATTGTACTGGTTAATCAGCTCTCGTCATTGGATATCGATGCACATCAACAAGTGCATTTATTGCAGTTGTTGAGAGAGGCGACGATCAATGCCATTAAACATGCACGAGCCGATCGAATCGTCATTTATTGTGAAGAGAAAGATGGCAAGGTAATCGCTTACGTTAAAGATGATGGGATTGGTTTTGAAGAAGCAGTATCTCAGAAAAACCATTACGGCATGAACATCATGCATGAACGAGCGCAACGTTTAGGCGGGGAACTGACGATAGAGTCGAAGCCAAATGAAGGTTGCAAAGTGACCCTAACGTATCAACTAGAAAAGGAGAATACCCTTGACTAAATGTAGAGTAATGCTGGTAGATGATCATCCGTTGATGCGCCGAGGCATACAACAGCTACTTAGCATTGAACCTGAGTTTGATGTCATTGCCGAAGCCAGCAGTGGTGATGAGGCGATTGCTCTTGTTGAGCAAGACGAACCGGACATGATTTTGCTGGACCTTAACATGAAAGGCAAATCTGGGCTCGACACCCTCAAAGCACTGCGGGCAGATGGGTGTACGTCAACCATTGTTATTTTGACAGTGTCAGATAATGCAGCTGATATTGAAGCGTTAGTGAAAGTCGGTGCTGATGGTTACTTACTCAAAGATACCGAGCCAGATCAATTGGTTGAGCTGCTTAAAGATGCAGCAACAGGGACCAAAGCGTACAGTGATACAGTGCTGAACTATTTGAGTAAACGACGGGATAGACGTGATGTGTTTGATCTCCTTACTGACCGTGAAACTCAAATTCTAAGTGAAGTAGCGAAGGGATTTCGTAATAAACAAATTGCTGACCGACTGTTTATTTCTGAATCAACAGTGAAAGTGCATATGAAGAGTTTGCTGAAGAAACTACAGGTGCCATCTAGAACGGCAGCAACGGTGCTTTATCTAGAACGTTTTGGTGATCTTAAATAGCATGTCAGGTTATCACCGCGGCGGTAACCCAGTTTGATGTTTAGCGAAAAGTAGAGCTTTCAGTGTGTATGCTGAGGGTTCTACTTTTTTTGTTGGTGTAAAGGAGAAGGGGAAATAGCGAGCAATCAGGTGGTTAGAGGTCATTATTCGTTATCAAACGAGATGCATTAACGTAGATTAAAACAATAGTACAATGTATTGCTAATAAAGCATATTGTAGAGATAACCACTTTTTATCAACTTTAATCTAAGTTTAATCGACCCTTAGTTTTGCATTTTGCGCTGTATTGAATAGTATGAAGTCTGGTTTTAATCCTTACAGGACGTTATAAGGAACAATAAATGGAAATTAGAGCAGCAGAATACCGAGATTATGAACGGGTTGCTCAGCTACATGCTTTAAGCTGGCAAACCCATTATCAAGGCATACTTGGTCAAGAGTACCTTGAGCACGACGTACTAGAAGACAGACTATTAATTTGGCAGACCCGTCTAACCAATCCCCCTTTTAACCAACACATCGTGCTTGCAGAAGAGCAAGGTGAACTTATTGGGTTTATCTGTGTGTTTGGTAATCATGATTTCGAAAAAGGCACGATCATCGAGTCATTGCATGTTGCTCCTCGACATCGTGGACGAGGCATTGGTAAGCAATTAATTCAAGAAGCTCTAAAATGGGTTGATCACTATTTCCCAGATTCCGGCGTTTACATCGAAGTGATGGAAAAAAATTCTCAAGCGGTCGATTTTTACGATCACATTGGTGGTATTCACCACTTAGAACGCCAGTGGCATTCCCCTTGTGGCAGTACGATTCCTGAGTTCATCTACACTTGGGAAACACCTAAAGCGCTGGCGCAAGCTGTACACTAGGTTACTTGGGTATAGGTTGTTTTAGCTCAATCAAACAAGCAGCCATGGCACATAAAAGGCAAATGGATTGCCCATTTATAATGGTTATGGCTGTTTTGTTCTCCCCCTTTTTTCTATTCAATTTTTGACCACATGATCACCATGATAGGTATGCCCTTCTGGAAGTGTTGAATCGCAGTTTTGTTCGTGTGATGATGAACTTTCTCTCAGCTGTTATAAGGTAATTGTGTTAATGAGTATTGATTTTGAGCGTTATCAAGGACTGATTTTTGATATGGATGGTACCTTGATCGACACCATGCCAGCCCATGTGGCAACTTGGAAAATTACCGCAGAACAGTTTGATTTTCCGTTTGATGGCCCATGGTTACACAGTATGGGGGGGATGCCGAGCTTCAAAATTGTAAAGGAAATTAACCAGCGTTATGGATTAGCTTTGGACCCCAAAGCGGTCTCAGAAAACAAAATGCGTATTTTTACCGAAATGGACGATAAAGGTAGCCTGATACCGATGACCAACGAAGTACTGGATCGTTTTTTAGGTAAAAAGAAAATCGCAGTTGGGACGGGCAGTCAAAGAGGCATGGCCACTCAACTCTTAACGCGAATGGGGATTTTACCCAAGCTTGATGCTCTTGTTACCGCCACTGATGTAGAAAATCATAAGCCTAACCCTGATACGTTTTTACAAGCGTGTCGTGCACTCGACCTTACACCGGATCAATGTGTGGTATTTGAAGATACCTTATTGGGCATGCAAGCCGCTCATGCCGGCGGAATGGATTGTGTATTGGTGACCGATAGCGGGTTGGAATTTCATCCTTTCCCAGCATAGTGATGCGCAAAGAACACCAAAAGCGAGGGGCACGTTGAGTGCCCCTTTTCATTGATTATCTTTTCATTGATTATGTAGCTTATTGGATCTCGAGTAATTCAACATCGAAAATCAAGGTTGATGCGGGTGGAATAGGGCCGCTACCTGATTTCCCGTAGGCAAGAGTACTCGGAATGTACAAACGGACTTTTTCGCCAACGACCATCAATTGTAGGCCTTCTGTCCAACCTTTAATGACTTGGTTTAAACCAAACACAATTGGTTCATTACGCTTGTAAGAGCTGTCAAACACCGTACCGTCAAGCAGCTTACCTTCATAGTGTACTTTCACTTTACTGGTGGCTTTAGGATGTTCTGTGCCTGTCCCTGCTTGTAGAACTTCATATTGCAGACCACTTTCGGTGGTTTTCACCCCTTCTTTTTGAGCATTTTCGGCTAAAAACGATTGGCCCTTAGCGAAGTTCTCTTCGGCCAGTTTATGGTTGCTCCATGTGCGATAGATGAAAAACGCCGCCAGTACCAAAATGATCAGCGGAAGTAGAATTTTAGACATAGGGTCATCACTCAATTAAAAATGGGAAGAGTTCGCCAGTTTTCACAAAATTGGCTAAATTTGAGTAGCAGTGTAATGATTGCCAACTCAGTGTAAAGGGTATAAATGTGTCAAACCCCACAGTACTGATTGATAATACGATCATTTTTCATAAAGTTTTTTAGGTTTTGCCGATATACATTATGTTATCCATCAATGAGCGAAGAGTTCGATGAAGTATTTATCTCTTTTCCTTCCTTTGTTGCTCTGCGCGTGCAGTAGCGTCGGGTCATTTGATAAACTCTTGGGAGGGAATAACAAACTTGATGTGGCACCAAAGGGCGATATGTCGGTGCGTAACCCAGATTGGGGAGTGGTAAAGCAAAACACTCCCCAAAAAAGCATGAGTGCGATTCGAAGTAATTACACGGTGCTTCTACAATTTTTGCAACAGCATAGAATTGAGTATCAGGTCGTTCCTGGCCAATCTATGATGGTGTACGTTGAAGATACGATTCGTTTTCATACCAACTCAGATAAAGTGGCCCCGGCTTCATACCCTTGGATGACTAATTTAAGTTATTTCTTGGCGCATCATCCAGCGATTACAGTCGTGGTAAACGGACACACTGATACCACAGGGACTTATCGATTGAACGACAGTCTTTCTGAGCGTCGTGCTAAATCTATTGAGCGCATGCTCAGACAGATGAATGTCCCGAAAGAGTCGATATACACTCGTGGCTATGGTGAATATATACCTGAATGCACCAACAAAACGTCACGAGGTCGAGCTTGCAATCGACGGGTTGAGTTATTGTTTATTGTTGATGAAAGTTAGTTTGTAATTCACCACATCTGCTCTGCAATATTTACAGAAGTCCCGAATTTTTCGGGATTTTTTTGTTTTAGTTCGCACTTCATTGCATTAAGCACGCTCGTGTTTATCCGTTCGTTGCAAATTGAACTATGTTTAATATCAACAAGGGCGGAAATCAACACAACTGGATGAGTAATGTCAGCCAATAAAACGACTTATAGTGATCAAGAAGTACCTGTGGCCGAAGGTGAACAATTGGTGTCGACCACGGATTTGCGAGGTGTGATTACGTATTGCAACGATACGTTCTGCCGTATTGCTGGTTTTACTCCTGAAGAGCTGTTGGGGCATAACCATAATATTGTGCGTCATAACGATATGCCTAAAGCGGCTTTTGCTGATATGTGGGAGCATCTAAAGAAAGGTCATCCATGGCGCGGTATCGTTAAAAATCGCACCAAAAGTGGTGGCTACTACTGGGTTGATGCGTACGTTACGCCCATTTATGAAAATGGCAAAATGTCGGGTTACCAATCAGTACGCGTAAAACCACAGAGTCGTTGGGTGAGTACGGCAACGAAAGCCTATCGCGACTTGTGTGCGATTGAGCAAGGTAAGCGTCGCCCATCACTACGTATCAGTGCCACACTGCGTTATCTGTTGCTCCTTATCGCCCTGCTAGCGCCACTTTCTGCTCATGTGTGGTTAAAGAGTGATCTCTTACATTGGATGCTAAGTGTGTTGCCGCTGGCTTCGATCATATTGTTTTTTCGGCAAGAGTTGGTGGACACCCCCAAACAGTTGTTGCGACTACGTAGCCAGTACGACAGCTTAAGTCGACTCATCTATTCCGGTAATGATTCGTTCTCCTATGCGGATTACCATCTAAAAATGGCATCAGCAAAAATTCGCACAGTGTTAGGGCGATTTGTCGACTCAGCGAAACCTCTCTACTCACTGTCTGAAGAGCTTAACCAAACAGCGATTCAAGTGCATAACGCGGTTAGCCAACAAAATATCGACATCAAAAGTGTGGTGAGTGCGACCAACGAAGTTGAGCAGGCTGCCCGGAATGTGTCTCAAGGTGCCGATGATGCCTATCACCTTATCGACGATGTAAATCGTGAGTGTCAAAACACCAAAGAGAGCATTGATAAAACTCATCTCAACCTTGAGCATTTAACCGATCAAGCACAGCGTGCAACGGAAACCACCGTTAAATTAAATGAGCAGGCTCAACAAGTTGGTACTCTGATGAGTGAAATTGGGGGAATTGCAGAGC
The DNA here is from genome assembly GCF_001547935.1 of Vibrio tritonius. Lineage (NCBI taxonomy): Bacteria > Pseudomonadati > Pseudomonadota > Gammaproteobacteria > Vibrionales > Vibrionaceae > Vibrio > Vibrio tritonius. Next base: position 1,251,590 of record NZ_AP014636.1, on the reverse strand, counting down.
AAACCAATTTATTGGCACTCAACGCTGCGATTGAAGCGGCTCGTGCTGGAGAGCAGGGACGAGGTTTCGCGGTGGTGGCCGATGAAGTTCGGGCGTTATCTTCGCGCACTCAAAAGGCGACCCAGCAAATTGAATCTAGCATTACAACCATGCTACATACCATTGAAAGCTGGCGTCATGAGATAGAAAATAGCCAACAACAGACGGCGGCTTGCAGCTCAGATGCATTAGAAAGCGAGCAGCGTCTTCAGCAAGTAACAGTATTACTCGAACAGCTTCACCAAGGCATCTCATCCATGGCGAACTCGGCACAGAATCAGCGTCAGTTAACTGGCCAACTTCATAGTCATATCCACTCAATAGCCTCAGCCGCTGAGGAAAACTTGGTTGCGACTGAGTCTGTTCAGCAATTTAGCCATGTCATGAGTGAGAAAGTAGATGAGTTTCGCCAGCTTGCAAAACGTTTTGAAGAGCGTTAACACATGAGAGCGCCAAAAGGTGTTCTTTGGGTATTGAGATAGATGATAGAAATTTTTTCATCGCTTTGAATTAAAAATTTGATTAAATTCTTCTTATTAAACAAATTGTTACATTTGATAAGGTCTCGAATCTCATAAATAATGCAATTTTGTGAAATTGATTTAGTAAAAATTCACCTATACTCATTAAGGGTAAGGCCTTATCGATCTTTCTACCTAGAGTTTGACAATTTAAATAGTTGCAGCGTAGATCTTTGACTTGCGTAGGGAGTGCTGTGGTGGTTTGGGGATATTTTTCGTTTGGATCACTGTGCCGATGAAACAAATGATTATATTTCTTTTAAACAACACTATAGCGCAAAGACAAAAAGCCCGGCAAAAAGCAGGGATATCACATTGAGATAACTGTAGGGGTTATTGCCACTCTTTTTTGACATCTCCTCTTTTTTGCCGACTCTCGTCTATAACGAAAGGAAGACCGTAGCCTTGTTTTCATCTCGTGCCCTGGTTATTAGGGGCTTGTGAATGAGCAAAGGAAATGAAGATAAAGTCTCTTTTTGGGAAGCGTCGCTTAGGCTCTGCAGTAATGGCTGTATTGCTGCTTATGGGAGCTACTTGGGCTCAATTGAGTAGCGCTCAATCACAAATTTACCCATCCTTTAAAGCTGCCTCTGTTAATCAACAGGTTCAGGCAGTTCACTTTAAGCAAAAATACATCTCACTATATCAACCAGTGACCGATATGAATGGACTGGAACGGTTCACATGCTTACACAGTGACAATCAGGAAAGCATGTCCAGTACACCACAAAGCAATTTTTAGTATGGTTCTAAGGTTAGTAGGGAACCGTTAATGAGATGACTATTGGGGCTAGGAGAGCTCATACCTAACCTAAATGAAATCGACAATGGAGATTAAATATGGCGTCTAGTACAAGTGAATGGATGAACGTGACTCAAGCCGTGGATCAATGGACTGAGTTTCAAGAATCCTATGTTAAACAGTTCAATAATTTTTTTGCAGCGACTCCGGTTGGCGCTTATGCAGGTCAGTCATGGAGTGATTGGCTCTCTTCTGGAATACTGGATTCTATTCCTAACTACACCATGTTATTTTTTACTCCCCCAGATAAATGGGGAACGACAGAGTCAAACCTGACCGCTTTAATGAAAACGACTTATGATCGCTTAGCCAGCAGTCAGAGTGGTGCCTTTGATGCGGTTGTGGAAGGAACAGGTAAAGCGTTGGAAATCGCTCAAACCAGCCAATCATCACCAGATATGATAGCTAAGCTAATTGATAACCAACTGAGGTTAATGGAATCTCTAAAGACTCAACAAGAAAATTGGTTTAGTGCCTGTGCCGATTTTCAAGCAGAGCTGAATACTTGGAGTCATAAGCAATTTGGTGATGTAACGGATAACTTAGCAAAGGCAACACCTAGAGCTACGCCTAACCCTGTAGCAAAGAAACAGGATATTCAGCCACAAGCCAAGGTAACGACTAAACCGGCAACGCCTGTGAAAGGAAAAACCAGAGCGACAACAAAAGCCGCAACTACAACGACGGCGAAAAAAACCACAGCAGCTAAAACCACAGTAGCTAAAACAGCAGCAAAGCCTGCCACACAAACTAAAGCGGCTACTCAAACCAAAGCTAGTGCGAAAACCGAACAGGTAAAACCTGCTGAAGTCAAAGCAACGACGCCAAGTGCTCCGGTGGCATCTGCACCAGCACCAAAAGCGATGCCGACTGTGACAACAGCGCCTAAACCTGCGACTACTAAAGCCGATGCGGCTCCTGCAACAAAGAGCAGCGCAGAGTAAAGTAATACAAATCCTGTTAACGCAGTGGAATACGAATTGTGGTGATAAAAAAGCCAGTCTGACGACTGGCTTTTTTCATCCTCCTTCATGGGGAAGGAGAGCAATGAGATGCTTATCGGTTTAGCTCTTCCACGCAGTGTGGTCGATATCTAGGTCAGCAAATTCTTCAGGGTTAAAGACCGGCTCTTCAACGCCTTCTTTAAGCTGTTTGCGGTAGTCTTGCAGTAGACGCATTGCTGTTGGGAACAGCATGATCAAAGCAAGTAAGTTGATTACCGCCAGCACACCCATCAATGGATCAGAGAAGAAGAATACAGCGGTTGCTCCCGGAGCAATAGCACCGATGAACACAATCGCAATAACCGCAAGACGCAAGATATGAACTGGCCAGCTCTTCTGCGTCATAAAGGTTAAGGCGTTTTCACCCAAGTAGTAGTTGTACACTACAGAGCTAAATGAAAACAGTAAGATAGCGGCTGTTAAGTAATATTGTGCCCAACTGCCTAGGTGTGCAACCATGGATTGTTGTGTCAGTACAATACCGTCGATACCTTCAGCTCCTGGTACATACACATTACCAAGTAGGATGATGAATGCGGTACATGAACACACCACCATAGTATCGATAAACACAGAAAGTGACTGTGCAATACCTTGGCTAACAGGGTGAGGTACATCCGCTGTTGCTGCTACGTTAGGCGCTGAACCTAGGCCGGCTTCGTTTGAGAATAGACCGCGACGCAAACCTTGTGCAATTGCTGCTCCCATACCACCACTAACGGCGGTTTTGATACCAAACGCATTTGCCACGATGTCGGAAATAACTTGAGGGATGTGGGTGATATTCATCAAGATAACAACCACGGCAATAGCAACATAGCCAACCGCCATGATAGGAACGATGACATCAGCTGACTTAGCGATACGTTTGATCCCGCCATAGATGATGAAGCCGACGATAACCGCTAGGAAAATCGCAGTATAAATACGATCGATACCTAGGCTGTCTTGCGCAGCACCCGCAACTGTGTTGCCTTGGAAAGCATTAAAGCCAAGCGCGAAAGAAGCAATTAAACACACCGAATAAACAGTGGCAAGCCAGCGGTAGTTTTCACCAAGACCATGGATGATAGAACGGGCAGCGCCGCCACGAAACTCGTGACCGTCTCTACGTTTGTAAAGTTGCGCTAAAGTACATTCCACAAGGCTGGTTGCCATACCGACAAGGGCAATTGCCCACATCCAGAATACAGCGCCAGGACCACCTAACGTAATAGCGACTGCTACACCTGCGATGTTACCGCCGCCTACGCGACCACCGATAGAAAGGAGCAGTGCCTCGCGGCCTGAAATGGCTTTATGATTGTCTGTCTGATTGGTTTTCTTCAACACACGGAACATGCGTTTAAAGTAACGGAACTGAACGAAGCCCGTGACGATGGTGAAGAAACACCCAAAAATTACCAGAAATGGGATTAGAGACGCGCCCCATGTCAAGTCTCCAATTAACCCAAAGAAGGATTCTAAAAATTCCATTTGTTCTCCTTGAAATATTCAATAACCTGCTTGCAAAAAGTCATGCTCATAATAATTGTGAATATCATGACTTCTTTGGTATCATCCTTATCCTTCTGCGTTATGAGAAAGAATAGGGACAAACCTACATCCTCATGCAAACAGGCAGCGGATCATACTCAAGATCGTATCTATTTTAAACGTTTATTTTCAAAATGTGTCTGCATAAATAGTTACTATGAGTAGGGTTTTTAAGCAAATGTGTGCGTAAATTTGCTGTAAAAATGCCCGTCTTTATCAACGGGAGCTTTAAAATAGAACGAATGTTCACCGCTTTTGTTTTGCCTTATGTGACACGTCGATAGCCGCACATTAACAAATATTAATGGTCCTATTGGGGCGTTTTATTGAGAACGCTTCTCGTATTCATTATGCTCCAGTCATCCTTTGCAACGGCGTTTCGAGCCGCTTGTGTAGACCTTTTTCACACCCATTTAAGGTACTTCTATGGACGATTTGGCCGTTCAAGTTAACGCCATACTTGAACAACAACCGCATCAATTACCCCATGATATTGCCCATTCGCTCAACACGAGTGAACTGGCGGTTATTCGCTGCTATCCCCCCGAGCAGGTGGTGGTAGTTCCCGGTGCTTTGGCTCAGTCATTGCTGGAAACCATCGCTGACTGGCACACAACAGTGACGGTTATCGTGCACTCTGGTGGCTCGATTTTTGAGATTAAAGCGCCATTGCCTGCAGGTAAAAATGCCCGGGGCTATTTCAATTTGCTTGGTGAACCGGGTCAGTTACATGGTCATCTCAAGTTGGATCTCATCGACAATATAGCTTTGGTTAGTAAACCCTTTATGGGGCGAGACAGTCACTACTTTGGCTTTTTTAATCAGGCGGGTGAGTGCGTATTTAAAGTGTATTTGGGGCGTGACGAGCAAGGCAAACTGCTGCCAGAGCAGGTCAGTGCCTTTGTTGCATTAAAACATGATTTGAATAATTAAGGACACATTTATGGATACCAATGAAAAACAGCAGCGCCTCCAAACTCGCTTAGAACCGGAGATCGTGGAATTTCGTCAACAATGTCGCACATTACAATTGGCAACGGTTGATGAAAGTGGTGAGCCGACCGTAAGTTATGCTCCGTTTGTTTACAACGAACTGGGTTACTTTGTGCTGATTTCAGAAATCGCCCAACATGCGCGTAACCTGAAACAGAATCCAAAATTGTCGATGATGATGATTGCAGACGAAAGCCAGTCTAAGCAGCTTTATGCGCGTAAACGCCTCACGTTTGCCGCTCATGCAAACCAAGTTGAGCGTGATACACCGCTGTGGCAGCGAGTATTGACTCAACTTGATGCGCGCTTTGGCGACATCATCGGTAAAGTGAGCCAGATGAAAGACTTCAAACTGTATCAATTCACGACCGAACATGGTTTGTATGTCAAAGGTTTTGGTCAAGCGTATCAAGTTTCTAACGCGGATCTTGTCGATGTGGTTCATCTTGATGAAGGCCACCAACCAATGACCTCCATCCCTGAATTTGACGCGTTACAAAACGCCTAACGGATAGGCTTTTTGGCAATGTTACGCGAGGTAACATAGTGCCAGCATTAAAGTGAAACCGTATACAAAAGGGAACAAGGTTCCCTTTTTCTCGTTATGCCTAAATTCTTAGATAGGCCAATGTGTTCAATAACCGTGCTTCAATGTGAGTTAATTCGGCCAATGCTGAACGCAGACTCGCGTAAACCCATCCATGTGGCTCCACTTTGCCATCCTTGGCAAAAGAGGGTCTGCTAATCAGCATTCTCCTGATAATGAGCTGTTCACCATAACTAGATTTAAAACAATTATTAACGAATATTAATGATTGTGGACTACGCTTTTTGTTGAGAATGCTTATCATCTTCATCAATTATTCACCACAAAAGTGTGCTGCATTGATGTCTATTGCTTCGTTTGTGCGCGAGCGTATAAAAGGCCGAGTGACGGTCAACCAACTTCAAATTAAGTTAGCTGAGTTTACCCACAACGAATCTGGCTCTGCGATGCCATTTCCTGTGTTGGTGTTTATTGGCGCGTTACTGGTAAGCGTTTATAGCTTTGATACGTCACGGATGATCGACAGTGCGTCGCAGCTCAAGCGTGCCACCGATGCCGCCGCGATGGCGGTAGGTTATACCGAATTGGCGAGCAGCAATACGGGCAAAAACAGCGACCTGACTAAGTTGGCAAGAAACTACATTAAGCAAAACTTGGGTTTGGATTCTGGTCTTGCTGAGCAAGTTGATCTAAGTACCGTGCGAGTGCAGAAAGGCGAAGCCAGTGATGGGGCGGTCACTTACAAAGTGAGTGTTACTACCTCATTTGAAGCTCCAGAGCTTGGCACTAAGGTCGAGGACAAAACCATCTTCTCTACGGTGGAAGTGATGTCTCGTCCGACCGAAGTGGCAATGATGTTTCCCAATACTAACTCAGAAAGTGATGGGGATATTGCCGCACTCAAGCGTTTGGGCAAACAGTTTGCTAAAGATTTCCTTAACACCGGCGGTGATGAGAATCTTGACGATCTCAAGCGTTGGCTCGCTTTGGTGCCATTTAGTCAATCCGTCAATGTTTATGATGAATCTGACCCCGGTCGTTTGACTCGCTGGGCTGCTGGCGGCGCGCTTAACCCAAGTGAACTGCGCAGTCTGTTTCGTACCGGTAAAGTCAACAGTCTGGCGGATGAGCGTTTCCCCGACCGAGCTGCGCATCTACTTTGTCTTTTCCGTGGCTTAGGTCAAGGTGAGAACTTCTTTTGGGATCAATCCCCCGTGAGCGAGTTTGGCGTGTATTACCGTCACGATCTGCCGGAAAACGGTAGCCCGGGGGCTGCACCTATCTCTTGGCAGGGGCCAAACCCAGATTTTCCCGACTCGGGCGCAATAGATACACGTTGGATCGTGGCCGACAAAGGCTGCCCTAATACGCCGCTTTTACCTCTGACGAACGAGGAAGACAAAATTGAAGCGCGTCTTAATCAAATGACATCGCGTTTTAACGTCAACTACGCGATTGCAATGGGCTGGGCCGCTGCCGCTTTATCACCGCAAATGCGTGGTAGTGATGGCTGGGGCGATAACGAATTGCCGTTGGACTTTGGTTCAGACAATACCAATTACAAAGCCATCATCATGTTAGCTAACACCACCGGCGATTGGTTTGATACCGATAGCTACAACTTCTATCGCGATGCAAATGTCACCGGCACTTCTACCAATTTTGCGCGCCAACGGTTTGTTGACCTATGCCGCAGCATTCGCTCCAAAAATATCCACCTCTATTTTATTGGGGTGCGCCCCGGCGACCCAGAGGAATTTGGCCGTGTGTTGTTCGATAAAGTCGCTGGCCCCGGGATGCTCATTTGCACTGAAGGTGAGGGCAATATGTATTTTGCCGATGCATCCAATTTTAAAGACGGCGAATCGCAAATTCAGAATGCGCTAGAAGATATCGCCAAAGACATTCGTCGTAACTACTACGTTCGCCTGATTAACTGATCGTCATTAGGAAGAGATATGAAAGGTTTCCCAACAGAGTCATCGCTGCACGCATTTATGTTAGAGCCGCGCATTGTGTTTGATGGTGACGTCGCTGTCACGGCGGCTGAGGTTGCTGACAGTGCTGCCTTATCACAGGCGGCTGACGCGACAGAGTCCTCAGCCGAATCATCAAGTGAGGCAAGTTCAGACACCAGCACTGCCACCGTCAGTGATGAAAGCAGCGACAACAGTGCGCCTGAGGTGAGTACCAATCAAGATAACATCGTTGCGGTCAACTACTCATCAGAGGAAACGTACGATGACACGATTTTTGGCCACCTCACATCTAACGTTGATAGCGTGGTGATGTCTGCCGATGGGCATTACGCCTATGCAGTTTCCTATACCAACTCAGTGGTCACGGTATTTTCGATTGCCGATGATGGCACTATCGCGCTGGTGCAAAACCTGCACAGCAGCGATTTAGCTGAATCACTGACCGATGGTTTAAATGAAGTATCGTTAGTGCAGTTTTCTAGCGACCAATCCCATTTGTATGTTTACAGCGAAGCCAATCAAACCTTATTGACCTTTACCCGTGATAGCTCAAGTGGCGAGCTAACCTATTCTGGTCAAACGGATTTAAGCACAACATTAAACGGCCAAATCATTGATGATCTCCAAGAGAGTAACGGTTATCTGTATGCCTCGGTGGGTGGCTCAATCTATGCGCTGCAATCGGTGGATAATGGTGTGACGTTTACGGTGCTGGATACTGAAACTAACGGTGAAAATGGGGTGGCAGGCATTAGCGATAATACCTCCATGACCTTTTCAGCGGATGGCTCGCTGCTCTTTGCCAGCAGCAGTAATGGCGACAGTGAAGTATTGAGTATTTTTTCTGTTACCAACGGTGCGCTGACCTATGTAGGCAGTGTGACGGGCGCGGAAAGCAACTACATCCAGTCGGTGGTGGCAAGTGACGATGCCAGCGTCATCTATCTATTGCGTTATAACGGTGATGACCGAGAAGTCTTAACCATTACGCAAGATACGTCATCGACGACTGAGCACAGTTATTCACTAAAAGCGACCGAAACCGTCACAAGTGATGTGAGCCAGTTAGTTCTCAGTCAAGATGGTTCAACCCTCTTTACCTTCGGCACATCCGTAACGGCTTATCACCTTAATAGTGATGGCACGTTGGCTTCCAGCACCACCATGGATTCCAGTTCTGGTCGACTGAATGGTGGAGTTACCAGTGTTGCTTATGCCAATGGGGAGATCCTCACCATAACGGCCAATGCGTTTAGTGTTTTTCAATATCAAACCGCAGCAACCACCTACACCGAAGGCAACGATGCGGTGGCTATTTTACCTAATGGTCTAGTCAGTGATTCAGAACTGGATCAACTCGGGGATTATAACGGTGCAACCATCAGCATCAGCCGCGCTGAAGCGGTAGAAAATAGCAATGACAGTTACTCGTTATTGGCAGGCAATGGACTGACGGTTGATGGCAATAACGTGCTGCTGGACGGCGTCGTCATCGGTACATGGAGCGCCAGTGAAGCGGGGGCTTCAGTCACTTTCACCGCCTCGGTTTCTCAAGCCACGGCGCAGATGGTGTTAAGACAAATTGCCTACACCAATACCAGTGATGACCCGGATGCAGCTGGTGCTAATGTCACCATGAATGTGACCGTGGCAGATGGCGCTGGCGCACAAAGCACGCTTAATGTGACATTAAATATCAATGATGTTAACGACGCTCCCGTTTTACAAGGAACCAATACCACGTTGGATTACACATCGGGTAGTGAGTATGTGCCTCTGTTTTCTGATGTAACCATCGATACCGTTGAAGAGGGGCAATCGATTTGGAAGGCGAGCATCACGGTTGAAGGCTCCAGTGATACGGATACGATCAAGGTCGATGGCAACGTTATTACTTTGGCGACCTTTAGTGGTTTTCGTACCACTGAAAATGGCTTGAGCTATCAGGTGATGAGTAATGGTGACGGGGTGAAAACCGTGGTGATCTTCCTCAATAAAGACGTTCAGTCATCCGCCGATGTGATCAATAGCATCAGTTATCGCTCCACTACACCAAATAGTGAAGGTGAGGTGAGTTTTGCACTCAAAGTGATGGAAAGTGATGCATCCGCGAGTACGACATCCGTGGATGCCACAGTCAATATCACCGCCCAATCTGCAGCAAACGAACTTCCGGAGATCAACGGTGATAGTGGCACGCTTGCCTACACGGAAAACAGCGGCTCACACTCTCTGTTCGATGGAGTTTCCGTCTCCGATGCGGAAATGGATGCGCGTAATGATGGACAGGGTAACTACGCCGGCGCTGTTATCACTATTAGCAAAGAGAGTGGCGATTCCGATGGTGAGATCACAATCGAAGGCGATGATACTTACACCTACACATCGCAGCAGATTCTTAAAGATGGTGTGGTGATCGCCACGGTCGAAAACACCGATACAGGGATTAAGATAACTTTCACCGAAGCGTATAAAACCATTCCGACCACTGCGGATGTCAATCAAGTATTATCGCTGATTCATTACACCAACAATGCCGATGCGCTGGCTGAGAGTACACAGGTATCACTAACTGTGACCGATTCATTTGGGGAAGCATCGCAGGTGTACACCAAGTCGATTGCGTTTACGCAAGTCAATGATGCGCCGCTGACCTCGCTGGGGGCTTTGTTCGACCAAGGTTTGCTTGATTCGATTACCTCTTCTGACCAACTGACGGATCTTACGGATATCGCAGACACCGTGGTCTCTAAATCAGGTAATCGCTTGTTTGTTTCTGATAATGAGGGACACATCGCGGTTTACGCGCTGGACAGCACCACTGGTGCGCTTAGTCATCTGTACACTTTGGCTGGCGAGAGTACAGCACAAACCTTGGTGACGAATGCTGACGGGAGTCAACTGTTTGCCATTACCTCTAAATTGGATCAATACAGCACTACCTACAGCGAAGTGACCGTCTATACCGTCGATAGTGCAGGCGAGCTAACGCAGCAGCAAGTGGTATCGATGACCTCGATGGATTTCTCTGTTTACGATGCGATGAGCAACTTTACGTTATCAGACGATGGTCGTTATCTGTTCTTTACGTCTGATTACAGTCTCTACTCTTATCAGGTTGACAGCAACACGGGAGAATTAACGAATGTCCAGACCTACAGTGGTGCCTACTCTGAGCCTTACATGTATCAAGCGACGGCCATTGCCGTCTCCGGTGACTATCTGTTCGTCACCACTAATTTCTCATCCGCGACCTTAATTGCTTATAAGATCGAAGACTCAGGTTTGAACTGGGTGGGTTACATTCGTAATGGTAATACCGACGCTAACGGTGCCACTATGTCGATAAGCACGGACATCAAAGATTTGGTGGTGGCAGAAGATGGGCAAAGCATCTATGCAATAACCAATAGTGGCATCAGCCTGTATCACTTTGATAATGAGAGTAATACCTTTACCACTCGTGGCTCAGTAGAGCTAAGTAACGTTGTCGATAGCGCACTCTCGCCAGATGGCTCTGTGCTCTATGTCACTACCAGCGAGGGCAGTTTACAGCGTTACCTGATTTCGGGCTCAAACCTAACATTGATTGATAGCGTGGCTATCTCGTCAACCGATGCCGATTTGCAAGTCACCAGTGATGGACATGTGTTGCTGGGTGGCAATGAGTTTACCTATTTTAACTCTACGGTTTATGAACCTAGCATAGCGATAGGCAGTAGTGGGGTTCTCATGCCGACGATTGAGGTGACCGATCCTGATAGTGCGTTGAGCGATTCATACGCGGGATTTACGTTTACCCTCACCAGCAGCGATGCCAACTTGTCAGCAGATAACCTCTCTCTCGGCAGCAGCTCAGGTTTTTCTGCCAGTGATGGCACCATCACCTTCAATGGGGAAACCGTCGCTACTTATGCCTTTACCAATGGGCAGTGGGTGCTAAACGTGACTGGCAATGTGAGTCAAAGCCAGCTTAATACCCTGTTACACGCGGTGCAGTATACGGTTAGCGCAGATAGCACCAGTGGCGAGCAGCTCACCTTTACGTTAACCACGGCTGATAATGAAGGGGCAGAAAACAGCAACAGCTGGACGATGACGGTCGTGGAGGCTATCGAACCGCCGCTGGTGAATTTTGAGCAAGCTTTGGTAAGTTCAGAGCAAGGCCAAGCGTTCCACTATCAATTCGCTCAAGATAGCGTCACGGATCCTCAAGATTTGACGCTCACTTGGCAGATAGCAGGTTTGCCAGATGGCGTAAGCTTTGATGCTACTACCCACACGTTAAGCGGCACGCCAACGCAAGTGGGTAATTATTCAATAGCGGTCACCGTGACCAACAGTGGCGGCATGAGCACGACCTTTAGTTTTGTCTTGGCGGTGAGCGCAGCAAGTGAACCGTCAACACCAACGGACCCGAGCACGCCGACGGATCCTAATTCACCTGAACAGCCCGACAATAGTAATTCTGCCAGTGACGAGCGATTCACTCATATTCATGATTTTTCAGCGCAAGAGCCGTTTATCTCACAGCCCATGATGGGCGCGGGGTTTGATGGTGTGAATAGCGCGCCACAAGCGCAATCGTTGATCGCAAGTGGTGATGCGCCACAAGTAAGCTCTGTCAGTGGTTCTGAACTGTTTAATACGGCGTTAAGTACAGTTTTAGCCAGTACTGTTTCAACAACGGAGCTTTGGTGGCAAGAGCTGCAGCAGAATGATGGCTCTGCAAACAGTGAGTTATCCTCAAGTGAAGAGCAAGCTTCCAGCGAGCAACGCGATCTGTTCGAATTGCCTGCTCTGTCAGGGCTAAAAGTGGTGAACGTCACCGGCGAACACGGCCAGCCGCTCCCTGATGGTATCAGCTACAACCCGCAAACGGGTGTGCTTACGGTCGATAGTGAGGCAGCCAACCGACTGTCGAATCCAACCATCACCGTGACTACGCAAGATGCCAACGGTCAGGTTAGAGAGCTGACCTTACCGATTCAAAGCGTGCCGGTTGATAGCCAATCGGTGCAGGCGAGTGTGCAGCACATCATGTCGCAACACACCGTTTCTGAACAGATGACGTTAGGGCAGCAAACCCAACAGGTAAGTCAGCAAGCAATGGCCGTGGAGAATCAACGTCTATTGGCAGAACTGAGCTAACACTTTGCCAAATTGAATCCGCAATAAGAGCGCGCGCAGCGCACTCTTATTCACCTTTAATCGAGGCCAGCTTTCCCACATTCAACAAGCAAAAAGGAAAGTGGCTTCACCAGCAGTGGTAACCCGTAGTGAAAAACACAACTCGTTATTTTAAAAAGAGCGCATTAAGTCTTTCTGTTGCCAGCCTAGTGGTTTTATCTGGCTGTTCATTAACGCCTGAAGCGGTGACTGATCAGGAAAAAAGTGCACTGTTAGCACAAGACCAACTCGCCATGTTTGCGCATCAGGAGCCGATTGTGCATGCCATTACTCTAGAAGAGGCGATGGCGCGTGCAGTGAAATACAACTTACAAGAGCGTTTAGCACTGATGAAACACGCTTACGAGAATCAATTACTCGACAGTAAGCGCTATGATCTATTGCCTTCGATTGCTGCAAGTGCCGGTTGGCGTACCCGTGATAACCAAGCTGCGTCATCCAGCGAATCGGTCTCTACTGGCACTCAATCACTTGAGGCGTCCACAAGCCAAGACCGCAATGTGTCCAATGGCGATTTATCATTGAGCTGGAACGTACTCGACTTTGGTATCGGCTATTTTGGTGCCAAAGCCCAAGGCAACAATGTGTTGGCAGCTGAGGAGCAAAAACGCGCCGTGGTCGCCGACATCATGCAAAAAGTGCGTAAAGCCTACTGGGCAGCAGCGACCGCGCAGCAGCTAGAGCCGACCGTAAATCAAGCATTGTCGCAGGCCAAACAAGCGTTAGCCAAAGCCAAGTTAACGGAACAAGAGCGTTTGGTCGCGCCAATTGAAGCGATGCAGTATCAAAAAAGCCTGCTGCAGATGATAGCCCAGTTACAAAACCTATCGGCAGAATTGGTGATGGCGAAAACCGAACTGGCAAGCTTAATGAACCTAGCTCCTGGTACACCGTTTACATTGGCACCTATTGCTACGGCAAAAACGCAGCTGCCAGCGGTGGGTTATCAACTGGATCATTTAGAAACCTTAGCAATGGTTAATCGTCCAGAAATCAATGAAGAGATCTACAAAGCACGTAATGCAGTGTTAGAAACACGCTCACAGCTAACGCACCTCTTACCGGGCGCATCGCTGTTTGTCGGCGGTCACTACGACAGCAACAGCTATCTGGTTAATCAACATTGGGCCGATGCTGGAGTGCGTGTGAGTTGGAACTTGATGAATGTCTTCTCCTATTCATCAATTAAACAGGCGGGCAAAGCCAAAGAAGAAGTGGCAGAGCTCAGACGTCAGGCGCTGCGCATGGCCGTGCTTACTCAAGTTCACTTGGCGTGGCAACAATATAGCCAAGCGCAAACGCAATATGCGCAAGCTGCCGAGCTACTGCGCTTGCAACAAGGCATCGCTCAGCAAACTCAAAGTGCTTTCCAAAGTGACCTGAAATCGCGTCTAGAGCAGATCAAAATGCTCACCGAAACGGCGCTGATCACTCGCCATCGTGACCAACAGTTGGCGCAGGCTTACACTGCCTATGGCGCGATTTACCAAGCAGCAGGGTTAGATCCTCTGCCAAAAACCATCCGTGACACCAGTGTTGCAACGCTCTCTCAAGCGATTGCAGAGCAAAACCAGCTGCTGACCAAGGGCACGTTAACCGCTCAGCAACAGCAGGTGATTGCGTTGGTCAAACAGGGGGAAGTGACCACACACGAGTCAACTTCACCTGTTCAATCTGTGGCTACGGAGAGCAACAGCACCAAGCCTGCTGAGTATGTCTCGGTTTATGATTCGTTAGGTTCTCTGAAAGCGGCGATTATCCACGACTACACCCGCCCAGTGGAGGAAACGAATGCCAAGTAAGGGTTTACTGACCAAAGGACGCAGCGCCGCTTTGCTTAGCGGCGTTTGCCTTGGAATTAGCTTTCATGCCGCTGCCAGTAATATGCCAAGCGCTGTACCAAGTGTTGTACCAAGCCAGCAGCCATCTGACAGCATTCGCATTCAACTCGAACCGGCAGCGCAGCTAGTGGTGTCAAGTGAACTTGCTGGGCGCTTGCAACGTGTGCCGTTTAAAGAGGGGCAACACTTTGCTAAAGGAGACGTGATCGCCAGTATTGAGTGCGATTTGTATCAAGCCAAATACCAACAAACCTTGGCGCAAAGCGAGCTGGCTCAGCAAAAATACCAAGTGGCAAAACGGCTAAATACCCTCGAATCCAATAGCGTTTTGGAAGTGGGGCAGGCGAGTGCCGATTTTGCGAAAGCCAAGGCAGAGCAGCGCGCTGCCGATATCATGGTGAAACGCTGTGCGATTCGTGCGCCCTTTGCCGGTCGGGTGTCTGAACGCATGGTCGAACCGGGCGAATTTGTAAGTGAAGGCACTAAGCTACTCAATATCTACAGTACCGACGCGTACGATGTGGAAATGATTGTGCCATCGCGTTGGGTAACTGCTCTGCAAATTGGTCAATCCTTTACCGTCCAGCTGGATGAAACTGGTCAAACCTATCCTGCCAAAGTGACTCGGTTAGGCAGTGTAATCGATGCGCTAAGCCAATCGTTTAAAGTGTTTGGCGAGATTCAGGCCCATGAAGGGCTGGTTCTGATGCCGGGTATGAGCGGGAGCGCGCAGATGACGCTCACCAGTCGTAATAGGAACAAGTGATGAGCACGACCCACTCGCAACACACTATCACTTCGCAACACTCTATCACCGCACAACCATCGAGCACCTCACCCCAGAGTAACGAGATTGAGCAAGCTCTGCTGACACTGCTACAACTGCAGCAAAAAGCGCGCGAGGCCGAGACACTGAATCAACTTCATTTTGTGGTGCTCAATCAAACCAAAAGCTTGCTCGATTATGAACAAGCCTTGCTGTGGGACGCCAAACGGCAAGTCGTGTGCGGCGCTTCGGCAGTTACAACCATCGACCCGAAAGCGCCGTTTAGTCAGTGGATGGCCAAATTAAGTCAGCAGGTTGCTCGCCAAGATCAGGGCAAACAGATCCACAAAGTCGAGCTTGATAAACTCAGTGCTGAGGCTGATGGCTTAAATCCAGATTCCTCAAACAGCGAGGCTTTCACACAAGTGGCGGTGTGGGTGCCATTACTTAATTCACACCATGAGCTGGTGGCTGGGTTATGGCTGTTTCGTTCAACAGCGCTCTCGTTGAGAGAAAAAAGGTTGCTCACATTTTGGAGCGAACAAGTCGGTTTTGTTTGGCAAGCCTTAGCTCAGCAAAGTCGAAAGCGGGCGTGGTTTGAAAGAAGTTCGTCTCAAGAGCGTTCTATGCATCGCACCATGCTCGGTCACAAAAAACTGTGGTGGTTGGTTGGAGCGTTGGCTGTTGGGGCGCTATTTTTGCCAGTGCGTCAATCCGTATTGGCTCCGGCAGAAGTGGTGTCTGCTACACCAATGACGGTGCGCATGCCATTAGATGGCGTAGTCAAAAAGCTGTGGGTTAAACCCAATAGCGCAGTGAAAAAGGGCGATGTGCTGTTAGAGCTTGATTCACAAACCCTCGACGATCAACTTGCTCAAGCTCAGCAACAGCTCTCCATTGCCAGTGCGGAACTGCGGGTGGCGCAGCAGCAATCTTTTTACGATGCCAGTCGAAAAGCCAGTCTTGCCATTTTGGAAGGCAAACAGGCTCTTGCTCATTCTCAAGTGGCTTATCTGCAAGAGAAAGTTGCACAAACCCGGTTAGTGGCACAGCAAGATGGTATCACTCTGTTTGACGATCAAGGCGATTGGGTTGGACGTCCTATTCGCTTAGGTGAACCCTTAATGGACATCGCCGATCCTACTCATACCGTGATTAAAATTCAGCTCGCGGTGGAAGATCGAATGGCGCTTAGCCAAGGCGATGAAGTGCGCTTTTTTCTTAATAGCCGACCAACGGATGCTATTCCTGCCAAGTTAAGCACCGTTGCTTATCGCTCGACTCTACAAAATGATGGCCAGTATGCGTTTGAACTCAAAGCGCAGATGGACGCAGAGCAAGACTCGCCCACCATGGGACTAAAAGGGATGGCGAAAATCTATGGTGAGCGCACCTCGTTGATTTATTACCTAATGCGTCGTCCTTTGTCGCACTTACGCATGTGGTGGGGCGGCTTATGATGAGCGCAAGCTTGCCTGAATGCTTACCTCCACTGCGTCAAGAGTTGCGTTTGCATGAAGCGCCAGCCGCAGACAATGGCGCGCCGCGTTGGACTTTAGAAGATCCCGTTCGCGGGCAGTTCTTTCAACTGGGTTGGTTAGAAACCGAGTTTTTGGCCCATTGGCAGTCATCGGCAGAGGAGCTGCTTAAACGCATTTGCCAAACTACGACCTTAAGCCCCAATGCCACGCAGCTTGGGGCGTTTATTCGTTTTCTGCAACACAACCAATTGGTGCAGGCTGATAGTGAGCAGCTAATCGAACAAGATAAACAGCGGCGAAGTGCTCAAAAATGGTGGCAATGGTTGTTTCAACGTCATCTGTCGTTTCGCGTACCGCTCTGCTCACCGGATGCGTGGCTAACCAAAGCATTACCTTGGGTGCGACCATTATTGTCCCGTCAGTTTATTCAACTCAGTGCCTTAGTTGGACTGATGGGGCTGTGGTTAGCGTCTCATCAGTGGCAGGAGTTTAGCGCTGGGTTTTCCTATCTGTTTTCTTTTTCGGGCATCGTGCTTTCCGTCACTACGGTGATTGTCGTGAAGGTGCTTCACGAATTGGGGCATGCGTTTGTCTGCAAAAAGTACCATGGGCGAGTGGCAACCATGGGGGTGAACTTCATTTTGTTTTGGCCGGTGCTTTATACCGATGTCACTACTGCATGGCGGCTAAAACAGCAGCGCCCGCGTATGATGATAAGCGCTGCTGGCATGCTCACTGAAGCAGTGATTGCTGCATGGGCGCTACTACTGTGGAACTTCTTTGACCCGGGGATCGCGCGCAGCGTGTTACTCACCCTTGCTACCACATCGCTACTGTTATCGCTGTCGGTCAACCTTAGTCCTTTAATGCGTTTTGATGGCTACTTTATTTTTTCTGATTGGCTCGAGATGCCGAATTTGCAACAGCGCGCAACCAAAATGGCGCAATGGAAAATTCGGTCATGGTTGTGGGGGTGGCAGGATGCAGCACCAGAGCCAATGCGCAAGGCGCGTCAACGGTTGGTCATCAGCTATGCCTTTGCCATGTGGCTCTATCGCTTAACTCTCTATTTTGGCATTGCCTTTGGGATTTATCACCTAGTGTTCAAAGCCTTAGGTGTGGTGCTATTTATGGTCGAAATCGCGTATCTGCTGGTTCGTCCTTGTGTTTATGAAATTCGCTATTGGCTGAGCCAAAAACAAAAAATGACCTTTAATCTCAATACCAAACTGACACTTATCACGAGTCTACTGTTACTGATTAGCTTAATTGTGCCGTGGCATCAAACCATCAGCGCTCCTGCCATGTGGCTAGCCAAACAGCAAACACTGTTTGTGGCGCAAGATGCCCAGTTGCAGACCATCGAGGTTCAATCGGGCCAGCAAGTGCAGGAGGGTGAGGTGCTGTTTCGGCTAAGCTCTCCTTTACTTTTGCAGAGTATAACCGAGCTGACCTATCGCCAGCAGAGTTTACTCAAGCAACTGCAATCCTATCCTTTTGATAAAAAGGCTTCGGCGGATTTAGCCATCATCCGCGATGAGCTGGTGGTTATTACTCAGCGACTGGCTCAGCAGCAAACATTACTCGATGAATTAACCGTGCGTGCGCCATTTTCAGGACAAGTCGTCGATGTGAATCCCTACCTGCAGGCTGGGGATTGGCTCGCGACAGGACAAGTATTAGCGACACTCATCAGCAATCAAGAGAGCCGCGTTGATGCCTATATCGATGAACATCAATACGCGCGTCTAAACGCTGGTGCAACCGCGGTGTTTGTGGCTGAAAATCTCAATCAACCGCCAGTTGCACTGCAGCTATCCAAACTATCACTTGGCACGATTGATAACCTTAGCGCTCACCCTGAACTCAGTTCTCCTTACCTTGGCCCGATTGCCGCAACTATTGATCGGAAAACCCATCAACCGATACCCGAGCAAGCCCTTTACCTAGCGACGCTGCAAGTCCAAGACACGGACGCCCCCGCATTTCAAATGCGCGGCCAAGTTACCATCGAAGGTGAAGGACAAAGTATTCTCAGCCGTGTGTGGCAAGCCATCATGAAAGTCCTGATCCGCGAGTCGGTTATGTAAGGTGCCAGTGATACCGTTTGTAATGATAGGCTTTGTGTAAATGAAGTGTTCGGAGCTGTGTGTAAAGTATGTGCTCGGTTTAGTGCGTGGAGAAACTGAAGAATGACGGCTGGTTTTTAAATGGTGGTTTAATAAATGTATTTTAATTCAGTGTCTTACGATGTAAAAATAGACTTCTGCGCATAATCCCCCCTCTAACTCCCCCCTTAAAAACCAAGGGGGGAGGACCGGTTCGAGCACGCTGCGATTTTCGAGTTCAACATCATGATTAAGCCTCGATTTGAGCATATTTAAGGCAGCGATCTCGGTCTGGTCCCCTCCTTCTTTAGAGGGAGGGCTGGAGAGGGAGCTAGTGCGCACGAAAGTTATTTAATTTACTGATTTTATAGGTTTTATTATTCTAAATCATGATTTATCTGCTGGTGTATGCGATATATCCATGAGCACCATACAGTTCTCCCCCCTGCATAAAAGTACCGTTATACGATGCAGTCAGACCAGGGGGGAGTTAGAGGGGGGAAGCCAAAGAATGTGTGCCGAAGTATCGTGTATCTCGAATCGATGTTTGACCAGTTGTTAAGCGTTTAAAGTCAGCTTAACAACAATATAAAAGCGTGTGTCCCGTTTAATTCGTGCGTTTAATTTGCCCCAATGATACGAATACAGACTCTTTTCGAATCATAATATGATTTGATTAAGTGGGTTATTCGCATCATAATATGATTTGAATAATCTATTTTTTCAAATCAAGGTGCTCTTATGTGGATCTGGCAACAGGCTAACTGGCCCAACTTTCAATGGGATACAGCCCAAGTAGACCCGATGGTGAGACGAACTCGTCTTAACCAAGGGATTCTGCTGGGGAAAATGCTGAGTCAGGCGCAAGATCAACAAGAAAGTATGCTCGATACCTTATTAGCGAATATCGTTCACTCGAGCGCGATTGAAGGGGAAAAACTCAACGCTTTTTCCGTGCGCTCATCCCTTGCTAACAAACTTGGACTGACCGAAGAGCGTCCATTTCCAACCACGCAGCAAACTGACGGGTTGGCAGAGATCATGCTAGATGCGGTTAATAACCTTGATGAACCGCTAACGTTAGAACGGATTCTGCATTGGCATGAGAAATTGTTTCCAGAAGGGTACACGCTGTTTAATCCAGTGATTGGTGGACAGCTGCGAGGTGATGTGCCAATGCAAGTGGTATCAGGGCGTATCGATAGGCCAGTTGTTCATTTTGAAGCACCGAGTCGCGACATCCTAGACGGTGAGCTAAGCCGATTTATTCAATGGTTCAACGCTTCGAAAGTCGATGCCGCATTGGATCCTTTGCTTCGCGCGGCAATCACGCACCTGTGGTTTGTCACTTTGCACCCATTAGATGATGGTAATGGTCGTATTACTAGGCTATTAACCGATTTGGCGTTAGCCCAAGCGGAGCATCAGTCAGTGCGTTTTTACGCTATGTCGGTGGGTATCTTAGCCAATCGCAAAAGCTATTACGACATCCTGGAACAAACGCAAAAAGGCGGTGTGGATATCACCGCTTGGCTGATATGGTTCTTCGACACGCTTAATCAAACCTTTGATGATGTGCTAAAAGAGATTGATCAAACGGTATTTAAAACCAATTACTGGCGACGTATTGATCAAACTCAGTTGACTCAAGAACAAGTCAAAGTACTTAATAGACTGCTTGATGGTGATTTTGTTGATGGGATTAATACGTCTCAATACGCGAGCGTGGCTAAAGTGAGCAAACCGACGGCGACACGTCATCTTTCGGCATTAGTCGAGCAGGGCTGCTTAGTTCAAACTGGTGGCGGTCGCAGTACGCGCTATCAGCTGCCGACATAACGACGTTGATAATAAAAGAACTCGGCGGCTACTTTGGTAAAGTATGTGCTCGGTTTGGTGCGTGGAGAAACTGAAGTATGACGGCTGGTTTTTAAATGGTGGTTTAACAAATGTATTTAAATTCATTGCCTTACGAGGGAAAAATAGGCTTCTGCGTATAATCCCCCCTCTAACTCCCCCCTTAAAAACCAAGGGGGGAGGACCGGTTCGAGCACGCTATGATTTATGAGTTCAACATCATGATTAAGCCTCGATTTGAGCATATTTACGGCAGCGATCTCGGTCTGGCCCCCTCCTTCTTTAGAGGGAGGGCTGGGGAGGGAGCTAGCGCGCACGAAAGTTATTTAATTTACTGATTTTATGGGTTTTATTATTTTAAATCATGATTTTCCTGTTGATGAGGTCGATATATCGACGAGCACCATACAGTTCTCCCCCCTGCATAAAAGCACCGTTAAACGATGCGGCTAGACCAGGGGGGAGTTAGAGGGGGGAAGCCAAAGAATGTGCGCCGAAGTATCGTGTATCTCGAATGAATGCTTGATCAGTTGTTGAGCGTTTAAAGTCAGGTTAACAACAATATAAAAATGTGTGTCCCGTTTAATTCTTCCTTCTTTAGAGCGATAGAAGGTGAATGAGCTAACGCGCGAAGAAGTTGTTTAATCTACTGTTTTTATGTTTTTTTCATGATTTTAGATCATGATTCACCTGTTGGTGTGCGCGACATTGGCTACCCAAGGTTTCATCCATACTCTCGCCTTTTATCATTCGTGTTAACTCATGACAGCTAACTATCTTTTGTTGCTTCAGTGTGAAGCGAGCAAACACTTCGAATTGAGATTTTCTTCTATCTGCCTTGAGCACATCAACGAAATGATGAGTAAAGACTGTATCATCAGTCACTGCTGTTGAAACGACCTGCACATGCATATGATCCGCTGTCTGTTTAAGTAGTTTGATATGCTCGACAAACATCTCGTAGTTGAGGCTATCTCCATTTACGGTTTGCGAATAATCAGGAGAAAAATATTCCGCAATCTCTAATTTATTGTACGAATCATTACCAATGATTTTATTCAATGCGTCGATAACTAAGGTCTGCTTGTCCATTTGATTACCCTCTAAATCATCTAATAAACAAGTGTACAACGAACACTACAGGGTATATTTTCGAGATTAAGACCACTAATACTGTGTATACGCCAGATTCGATGATGATTCAGAAAATAGATCACCAAGTTCAACATGAGACAGTGTGGCACTCGCATCAAGATGGACAACTTTATTGGCTTAGCAAAGGCATCATCCTTGTTGAGACGTCCGACTCTCAATGGCCTATGACTCCCGGCACGTTAGGTTGGATTCCTGCTAATAGTCGGCATAAAGCACATACGCTCGCCGATGTAGATGGGTGGATAGTCCGTGTTGCTCAGGACATAGGAAGTCATTACCCCAACAATCCTCGGGTATTCGGTGTGGACTCATTTTGTCACGCTCTACTGAAAAAAATTGTCTATCATCCAAGAGTACCCTATCCCAAACATTTGCTTGAATACCTCTTAGAGATTATCGGCTACGAACTGGATGTATCCAGAAATATAAAGTTTGAGCTACCACTGCCTTACGATAGAAGAGCTCGCAAAATGGCGGAATTTTTAATCGGTCAACCAAGTAATATAAGCACTCAAGCCCAATTGGCAAATTGTTTTGGATTGAGTACTCGAACACTAAGTAGGGTTTTCACAAAGGAGACTGGCCTTACTTTTACCCAGTGGCGCCAACAAGCAAGACTAATAAATTCTATGCAATGGCTACTTGATGATGAACCAATATACGATGTGGCCGTAAAAAGTGGTTACGGTAATGTGAGTGCGTATATCAGTGCGTTTAAGCGGAATTTTAATGAAACGCCTGGACAATTCAAAAGAAATTCTCTCGGTAAAAATCAGGTAATACGCCATTAATTGCGGTTTTATTTTAGAAAATATCATGTAGGCAGTGATAGTGCGTAGTGCGACCACCACCAGTTTGAACTAAGCAGCCCCGCTCGAATAATGCCGAAGGGGACGTGTTGCAGTCGGTTAAGCATTTTACCTCGTGACGCTGCAAGTCCATGACACGAACGCCCATGCATTTCAAATGTGCGGCCAAGTCACCATCGAATGATAGGCTTTGTGTAAATGATGTGCTCGGAGCAGTGTGTAAAGTATGTGCTCGGTTTAGTGCGTGGAGAAACTGAATAATGACTGCTGGTTTTTAAATGGTGGTTTAATAAATGTATTTTAATTCAGTGTCTTACGATGTAAAAATAGGCTTCTGCGCATAATCCCCCCTCTAACTCCCCCCTTAAAAACCAAGGGGGGAGGACCGGATCGAGTGCGCTGCGATTTTCGAGTTCAACATCATGATTTATCTATTGGTATGCGTGATATGTCTATGAGCACCCTACAGTTTTTCCCCAAAAACCAAGGGGGGAGAACCGGTTCGAGCACGCTGTGATTTATGAGTTCAACATCATGATTAAGCCTCGATTTGAGCATATTTACGGCAGCGATCTCGGTCTGGCCCCCTCCTTCTTTAGAGGGAGGGCTGGGGAGGGAGCTAGCGCGCACGAAAGTTATTTAATTTACTGATTTTATGGGTTTTATTATTTTAAATCATGATTTTCCTGTTGATGTGGTCGATATATCGACGAGCACCATACAGTTCTCCCCCCTGCATAAAAGCACCGTTAAACGATGCGGCTAGACCAGGGGGGAGTTAGAGGGGGGAAGCCAAAGAATGTGCGCCGAAGTATCGTGTATCTCGAATCGATGTTTGACCAGTTGTTAAGCGTTAAAA
This sequence comes from Vibrio tritonius, assembly GCF_001547935.1. NCBI lineage: Bacteria > Pseudomonadati > Pseudomonadota > Gammaproteobacteria > Vibrionales > Vibrionaceae > Vibrio > Vibrio tritonius. Next base: position 1,228,103 of record NZ_AP014636.1, on the reverse strand, counting down.
GTCGTTTTAACAACAATATAAAAGTGTGTGTCCCGTTTAATTTTCCCCAATGATACGAATACAGACTCTATTCGCATCATAATATGATTTGATTAAGTGGATTATTCACATCATAAAGTGATTTGAATAGGCTGTTTTATCAAAGTTTGCCTCGTTATGAATACCACCACACCTAATCCAACAATACCCTTATTTGCTGCTTATACTCCGGTTTGGCAGTGATTTTCCCCAAAATTGAGAGGGCGCTGTTGCCTTGATTATCGATGTACTTTCGGTCAGCACCGGCTTGAATGAGGGCGGCGATTTTCTGTTTTTGCATCTCAAATTCGGCGTCACTTTTTGCTCTTTGAACGGCCAATATGCTGCTCATAAGAATACTTGGTGACCCATAATTGTAGGCATTTACATCAACGCCTTTAGCAATCAGAGCACGAATAGTGGAGCTATGTTGAATTCGGTTTGATAATACGGAAGAAATTAATAGGCTCGCGGAAACCTCTCGCGATAAATTTTCCGCATCAAAGTAGGGCAGAATTGAGGTGATGGTATCATCATTGGCACCTTCGACAATCATTTTTGTGAGCATCACGTTTCTGCCATCGAATATCGGGGCATTAGGATTGATGTTGGATAATGCGTTAACTAACTCGGGCGTTGTTAAATTCTCTCTGTAGCTGAGTAGTGGCAGCACTTGCAAATTCATATTGTCGAACACATAGCCTTGGTTAAATAAATACTCTATTTTTGCTTGAGCTAAGCTGGGTTGATTCTCTTTTTTAATCCATTTAATGAGCCGGTCGTAGCGCCCGTCATTTAAATTCTTAACTTTGCCTACCATCAATTTGAAATCGTCGAGGTTGGCGTATTTTGCGGCTGTTTGAAATGGGGATGCGCCGAGCAACGTTGTTGACTCGACGTCGACATGGTTGGCAAGTAACCGTTTGATCATGGGGGTGTTCTGCTTGATAACCGCGAGATTGAGTAACTCTGATCCCGCATCAAGTTCGGCAGTCCAATAATCCGTTGACTGCTCAGCAACGAAATTGCGCCATTGCTGTGGTGTCAGTGATTCGGCGCGATAGCCATATTGGCTCAGGGCTGATGCGATAATGTCCATTCCGCGCAAATGATGCTCTGCTGATGCGTTTTTCTCTGACGTTACTACTGCCTCTTTTGCGAGAGAATCTTGCTGCTCTATTTTCTCTTGTTGTAGGGGAACGCGGCAATGAAATTGAGCTATATCGGCAAGTGTTAAGCCGCTGCTATCGGTCACGCTGTTTTGCGCAATATCAGAAGGTCTATTATGTGGCGGCGCAGGCATGTCTGGGGCTGTGTGCAGACTGGCGGAAATACCATAACCAATCGCCCCTGAAATAATAACTGTAATAAAAAACCGGATGTTGAGCCCCATGAATAGCACCTTATTGTCAGTGAGGGTTAGCGTTATTTCTTGGGCTCTAATATATTAATTTTGTTGTATATTCTATATGGCCCAGTGACATTGACCATCACCAGTGAAATTAGTTCATTGATGGGACAAATCGATTCTCGGTGCCACCTACTAGGCCATCGGCATCGCACGGCAACTGATGGTGGCAATCAGTCCAGTTTGACCATTCACTAGGGTAAAGCGACCTTTATGACGTTCGGCGACCGCTTGAACAAACGGTAGGCCGAGACCAAAACCTTCGATACTTTTTACTCGTTCAAGGCGATGAAAGCGTTTGAGCACCAAGCTCAGTTGGTCGTCTGGGATTCCAGGTCCTTGGTCAATCACATGGATATAAGTGGTTTCGAGCTGCTGCTCAACTTGCAGTTTGATCATCGAGCTTTGTGGTGCGTACTTGATGGCGTTATCCAAAAGGTTCGCCACTGCTTGAAAAATCAAGGCGTAGTCGGCGTAAAACACGGCTTTATGCGCGACTTTGATTTTGAGTTCGATGCCTTTATCTTCCAATAACGGCTCATAGTAATCGCGCACTTCAGAGAGCAAATGGTGCGCGTCAATCGACTCTCGTTGAAGTGACAGTTGGCCATTTTCAATTTCAGACAACTGCATGATGGCGCGAAACAGATAGAGGATTCGGTCGATTTCCAAACCTGCCGCATCCAGCTCATCAAGGGCAGAGCCATCGACCATTTCAGAGGTATTAATGAGGCGATGCTTAAGGCGCGTTAATGGCGTTTTTAGCTCATGGGCAATGTGGCTGTTAGCGGTTTTGACTTGCTCCATCAGCAGTTGCGTGCGACTTAGTAGCAAGTTGGTTTCGCTGCTGAGCCGTCCAAATTCGTCGTTATAACCCGCATCGGTAATACGCACATGGTGATCGCCTTTGGCGTATTCGCCCATCACTTTCAAAATACGGTTCACGCGCAGCAAGTTTTTGATACTAAAAGGTAAACTAATCAATAAAATAGAGAGTAATACCGTAAATAACACCGCTCCCGTCATCAGAGGAATAATGCGCGTGCTATTGAGCATCGGCGACATATTGTAGGAGGCATAGTATGAGCCACCATCGGCAATGGGAATCACCATGCCATACAGCTCTTTCTGTGGTTTATGAAAACTGAGCGTTGAGATATGCGCTTGTTGGCGAGTGAGAATGCTCTTTAGTTCATCGACGGTAAGAATTTGCGCGTCACCATAGAGTAGGTCACCAATGGGATTAAAAGCGTAGGTGATGAGTTCATCGTATTGATTGGTCAATTCACGTTGATTTAAGTAGTCAGCCAATTTCTGGCTGCTACTGAAGAGATTCATATTTTGTTTATTTTTAATGTCATCTAAGATCATATTTTGTACATGATCATGCATCACATTTTTTAATAATTTGTCACTTAATAAAATGGAGGCTGATGAAATAATCAGACAAAAGAAAGCAACATAAGCAGCTTGACGAAAACTGCTACTATGAATAATTAAACGAACAGGCATAGAGAACGTTTATCCTAGTGAATAACCTTTCGAACGAATAGTGCGAATAAGCGGCTCTGCATCCTCATTGCTGTTTAATTTATTACGCAATTTGGAGAGATGCACATCCAAAATATTGGTTTGTGGATCAAAGTTATAGCCCCATACCCGCTCAAGCAGCATGTTGCGCGTCACCGTTTTACCCCGATGTTCCACCAGCACTTGTAATAGCTTGAATTCTTTACTGGTTAGCAGCACATTTTTGCCGTTACGTGTCACCTTCTGTTGTTCTAAGTCGATATTCACACTGCCAATTTGCGTGGTGTGCTGCGACGTGATTTTTTGCGAACGATGATAAAGGCGTTCGAGTCTGAGTAATAATTCAGTAAAGTCGAAAGGTTTACCTAAATAATCATCTGCACCCGATTTAAGACCTAATATTCGGTCAGATGTTTGATCATTCGCTGAGAGAATTAATACCGGTGGGTGAGGAGTATTTTGCAAATTATTTAATACTTCAATCCCGGTCATTTCAGGCAGCATATTATCCAGTACCACCACATCAAACACTTCGTTTTGAATTAATGCTAGTGCTTGCGCTCCGTTATCAGAGAGCTTACATGTGTGCCCGTTAGATTGCAGTTTACTGCTGATCCAATGACTGACAGGGATTTCATCCTCAACGATGAGAACACGCATGGTTTTTCCTTAGTTGACAAAACTGACACAGATTTACAAAACGCGAACAATATTAATGATAACCATTCTCAATATCAACTGTTAATGTATAACAATAGTAATTATTTTTTTGATTGAGATAAAGAGGCTTGATATTGGGCTCGTTAAGCGGTTTTTAGAGTAATAACTTAATTAAAAACATGATGTTATGAAAGGTGGTTGATACTTTTATTAAGCATTCTTAATGTTTGCTGTGTTGAAATGCAAATGAGAATAACTCTTAATACGAGCAAAGAGAGACACCCACACAATCGGTCTTCTCCTTGTCATTTGTAAATAGGAAGTGAAAACATGAAAGCTCAACTGAAAAAATTTATCGCTGATGAAAGTGGTGTAACGGCGATTGAATATGGAATTTTGGCAGCAGCAATGGCGGCAGCCATCGGCGTTATTTTTGGTTCTGATGGTGTATTTGTGACGGCATTGAAAGAGCGTTTCGCCTCAATTGCAGACCAAATTACCGATACCGCAACCACCGATGGCAAATAAGTTCTAGGCAAACGTGGTTATGAATAATTTATTGGTGCTGCAAAGCTTATTAATTCCATTAGGCGTGGTCGTTTTTAGTGACCTGTTTTATCGCAAAATCCATAACCACCTAATTTTGTTTCTTTTGCTGTTGGCGCTTGGTAATGGCGTGTTGTTTTTCGTTGGACTGGGCAGTTATGCCTCGCTTTCACTGGCGCATGCTGCAGCGCAGTTTGGTTGGTCGCTCGTTGGTGCAGTGGCTGTGCTGTCCATCGGTTTTGGCTTGTTTGCGATTGGGCAAATGGGCGCAGGGGACGTCAAGTTGATGGCGGTACTGTGCCTTTTGGTCGGTGGCAATAATCAGGTCGCATTTTTGCTCATCACAGCGCTCGCCGGTGGCGTGCTGGCATTGCTCATGCCTTTTATCCGCATCGTTGAAATGGCGGGAGCAAAGTGGATTTTGCAACTCTCGACCATGATGCCTTGGCTACGAATTCCAGTGCCACAAGCCGCGTATACACGACCCAATACCGCCGGTTTGCCTTACGGCTTAGCGATAGCCGCTGGAGCTATTGTCTCCCTAACTACTCCTTTAACTCATTAGAGATTGTTTTTTCTATGAAAATTTCATCAGTGTTGTTTGTTTCTGGTGCACTGGTATTCGCCCTAGGTGGCGCGTTTATCGTCCGAGGAATGACCGTTACTCCGGCCAAGCCTGTTCATCCTAAAGTGGATATCACCCCTGAGCCAGCTCCGATTTATGCCCCTGTGTTAACCGCTGGCCGAGAGCTTCATCCTGGCGATTTTATCGGTGCAAACGATGTGTACTGGAAGCAAGTTGACCGTGATTATCCGAGTGAATTTTATTTCAAAAAAGAGCCGGGTGGTTTAACTGAAATTTATGGTTCGACCGTCAATCAACTGGTGCCAAAAGGTGAACTTCTTACGTACGACGTGGTGGTAAAACCGGGGCAGCCGGGCTTTATTGCATCGGTATTAACACCGGGAAAACGCGCGGTTGCAATACCAACTGATGCGGTTTCGAGTAGTTCAGGTCTTGTGCAAGCAGGGGATCATGTCGATGTCATTTTGGGACTTGAAGATAAACAAAGCGGCAAAAAATCAGACAAAGACGATGCGTTAATGAGCTTTCCTTTTGTGGCTTCACAAACGTTAGTGACTAACGTGCGAGTGCTTGCGCTCAACAACAAAGAGCGCAGTGCCCTGCGCATAAAAGAAGACAAAGAGAAGTCCAAAGAAAAAGCGGTTTACCCAGAAACAGTGACTTTAGAAGTAACGCCCAAACAAGCAGAACGTCTGACGGTTGCGCGCGAACTTGGCAACTTACAATTGGTGATTCGCGCCGTGAATGATTCAACGACGGAAGAGACTTCCTCCGCTGAACTCGCGGCCCGCGATGTGACGACCTTAAGTGACACGACCGATGTTTATAAACAATTACAGAGTCCAGCGGCGACCGTCATTCAATATCAAGGTTCAGTCATGAAAGCAGCTCAAGTCTCTAACTAGATTGCTTAGCCTACCCATATCTCTCACAGCCTTGTGAATAAAAGGAAATAACGTTAATGAAGACTTTTCACTCTTCAAGAAAACTCTTTACGGCTTTTATGCTGCTCAACGCATGCTACGGAATGACTGTGGCACAAGCTGCCTCTGCGGGTCAAACCACGCCGCAGACCATGTCCTCAGCTCAGGCTTTTTCGCAAGCCAAAGTAACGGACAAGATTACCTTGACCGTAAAACATGGTACTTTGCTGACCTTGCCTGAAAGGGTGACACGCGTTCTTATTGCTGATCCAAAAGTGGCCAGTTTTCATACGCCATCTACCAATACCATTTTTGTGTATGCAGAAAGCGCAGGCAGCACCACCTTATATGCGCTTAACAGTGAGGACAAAGTAGTTCTCGCTGCCACTATTCAAGCGGATTTTGATTTGCCTTTGTTAACTAAACAGATCAATACCGAAATTGAAGGTGCCAACGTTAAGCTGATGCGTTCAACGGAAAACGGCATCATTGTTCGCGGCTCTGTGCAAACTCCCCAACAGTCTAAACAAGTGATTGACGCGATTACTGCCTTTACTGGTGGATCTTCTGACGACAAGGGCGGTGGTGGTCAAGGTGGCCAAGGGGCGCCTGGCGGTCAAGGTCCGGCGGTGCGCGTGGTTAACCAATTGAAAGTGGAACTGTCGGCGCAAATCAATATCAGTGTCCGTATTGTCGAAGTGGCGCGTAGCTTGAGTTCGCAACTGGGCTTTAGCTGGGAAGCCTTGCTTGATAACGGCAACAGCTTTATCCGCAATACTGGCACCTCTCTGTTTGATGCCACAACGGGCGTCTTTTCCGGTAGCACCGTCACCAATGCAATGGCAGGTGGTGTTTCTCATAGCGGCAAATTGGCAGGCGTATTAACGGCGCTCTCTTCGAATGGTATGGCGAGCATTTTGGCTGAGCCGAACCTAACCGCCATGTCCGGTGAAACCGCTGGCTTTGCTGCAGGTGGTGAAGTGCCAATCATCATCATGACCAACAACAACATCACTATCGATTACAAACAGTACGGGGTGATCATGCGCATGACACCAACCCTGCTGTCGCCAAATCGCATTAGTTTGCACATTGCGCCAGAAGTGAGCGATCTCTCTGATGAGGGATCGGTTGAGTTAGCGGGTAATGTTATCCCAGCGTTTAAAGTGCGCCGCGCTGATACCACTGTCGAGCTGGCGAGCGGACAGAGCTTTGCTCTGGGAGGCATGCTGCGCTCTAACGTTAACCAAACCGTCAATGGCGTACCTGGGCTGCGCAATATCCCGATGCTAGGCCGTCTTTTTGAATCGGAATCTAACGAGAAAGAAGAGACTGAGCTGGTGATCATCGCCACCGCATATGTGGTCAGCCCTACTCAAGCGGGTGAACTGCAAACCCCGGGTAAAGGCATTAAACCGCTGGATAACTCGATTCCTGAAAAAGCCTCTGCTGGCTACCTATTTTAATCATCTGGGAGTGACATTATGCGTTTAACCATTTCTTTAGCGATTGCATGTGTTCTGCTGACCGGATGTGAGCAAACCATCAACCATTGGCGTGAAGGTGATGAAACCGTTGCAAGCGGAAAAAACTACCCGATTAAAGTGGCACCGACGGTATCCGCCGTCTCTTTGCAACTCACTGAACACAAGGGATTAAGCCCTGAATCGATGCAAAATCTCAACTCGTTGCTGACCAATCAGGGCAGATTGTCCAAGCAGCAGCTCACGATTCAGCCTTATTCCAATGATGGCCAGCAGTTTGCCAACAAATTGCATGCCGCACTGCAACAGGCTGGCGTAATTGATGTGCGTATTTTGCCGATGACTTATCAAGCCGATAAGGCGCAGTGGGACTTGCGCGTACAGTCGCAGGCATTGGTGGTTACCGTGCCAGATTGTCGGATTCACGATGCGAGCACATGGACGATAAAACCCTATGAAGCGATTGGTCCTTTAGGCTGTGCAACGCGCGCTAACCTTGCGCGCATGGTGAGCGACCCTGCCGATTTATTACGTGCCAAGGAGCTTGGGCCAGGCGATGGCGAAGCCGCTTTACAAGCGGTTAAGCGTTACCAAGAAGATGAGCTAAAAGAATTGCTCGATATCGATTTCAACGAAGACTAACCACGAGGTGAGCATCATGAGTGAACAACAACTCCAATACACAGCAGATGAGCTCGGTTCGATTGTCCTGTTTACGACTCAAAAAGATCAGGTGGCCTTGTACGCCGAGGATTTTCAACGCCTTAACTGTGCGCCGGAAAATGTGTTTCTCGGCAATGTGGAAAAGGCAACGCAATGGGTAAAAGACAACGCAATCCCTATGGCGATGTTTGTTGATATCGATCAGGAGCACTACCCATTAGAGAGCTTAGCCAGCTTGATTGAAGTGACTGGCCCAACGTGCAAAATCGTTGCCTTAGGCTCGCAGGTTAACCTCGATTTGTATCGCAATATGTTGGCGCAAGGCATTTTTGACTACCTGCTAAAACCGATCACCTTAGATCGCCTCGCCGCGACGTTAAGCTGCATGAAAAAAGGCGTGCTTGAAGAGCAATTAATCGGACGAACAATTGCTGTCACTGGCGTGAAAGGGGGATTAGGAACGTCAACGATCGCATTTGGTATTGCGCAAATGTTGGCTAATCAGTCACGTATTTCAACGGCGCTGGTCGATTACGACCGTACCAATGGCTGTTTAGGTCTACTGGCGGGCATCAATCAAGATGGCGGTTTGGATGGCGTTCTCAAGTCAGACAATCTGGATGTGCGTTATTTGCACCGTTCGATGACCCAAGTGTCGGATAAATTGTCGTTGCTTAACCAAGTGCCAAACTATCAAGTGGCGGAGGAACGATTAGCTGACGACCACGTGCTAACTCTTGGTGCAACCTTGTGCCAAATGTTTAATCAAGTGGTGTGGGATTTGCCTGCAAGCCAACCACAAGGTGCGCTTGAGGTACTTAACTGTGCGCAGAGCCGCATTATCGTAGTCGATTACACTGTCACTGCAGCGCGTAATACCTTGCGCCTGTTGGAGAATATCGGCGATGAAACGGACGGTCAGCGCATTGTTATCGTGGCGAATCTGCGTCAAGAGACGTCTCAATCGATCAGCCGTCAAGAGTTTGAAAAATTCATCGGTCGTCGTATCGATCTTCAATTGCCAACCGCGGGTAAGGTATTGGAACAGCAGCTGCTTAAAGGCCCGTTAAAGGTCTCTGAGTTAGGCGAATTTAGCTCGGCATTAGCGCATTTGGTGGATCTAGCATGTGGTCGTCCCACTGTAAAAAAAGAGAAGCGTAATCTCTTAGCGCTCTTCTCAACTGTGTTTGAGAGGAAAGCATCATGATGTTAAAAATGCCGCGTAATAGAGTGCGCGAACCTGTACGAGAAAGTGAGCCAAGCCAGCCTGCGCAAGAGAGTGGGCTGACGAAGGTAGAGCGTACTTCACAGCAAGCGAGTAACGAGTCTGCCGCAGCCAATGCCCACTTACGTGTGGTGCGCGATTATCTTTACGAGCAGATCGACCCGATGAAAGTGGCGTCGATGAAGCCAGAAAAATTGCAGCAGCAGATCAACGATTTGATCCGCTCGATTTGCGATACCCATCGTTTGCAGTTTTCTGCAGAAGAAGAGCGCCACATTAGCCAGACGATGTTCAACGAGATGATCGGTATTGGGCCGATTCAACCTCTGTTGGCCGACGATTCAGTCAACGATATTTTGGTCAACGGTGCGGGACAGGTCTTTGTTGAGCGCTTTGGCAAATTGGTGCTGACACCGATTCATTTTATTGATGAAGAGCACGTGTTCAATATTGCCCAGCGTATTGCTGCGCGCGTAGGGCGTCGTATCGACGAAACCCATCCGATGGTGGATGCGCGTTTGGAAGATGGCAGCCGTGTGAACATCATTACCCATCCTTTGGCGCTTGATGGTACTACTATTTCGATTCGTAAATTCATGCGACGCAATATGTCACTCGAAATTCTGGCCGACAAAGGGGCGATGAACGACGAGATGATCACCATCTTAAAACGAGCGATGAAAGCGCGTTTAAACGTGATTATTTCTGGTGGTACTGGTGCGGGTAAAACCACGCTGCTCAATGCGTTATCACAAAACATCAGTAATGAAGACCGTATCATCACCATTGAAGATGCCGCCGAACTGCAACTGCAACAAATTCACGTGGTGCGTTTAGAAACGCGCCCAGTGAGCGCCGAAGGGGCAGGCAAAGTCGATCAGCGCGATCTGGTGCGAAATGCACTGCGTATGCGTCCTGACCGGATTATTTTGGGTGAGGTGCGTGGCGGAGAGAGCTTCGATATGTTGCAAGCCATGAACACCGGTCACGATGGTTCGCTCTGTACTGTGCACGCCAATACACCCAGAGATGCGATCATGCGTTTGGAAAACATGGTGATGATGGCCAACATGCAGTTGCCGCTTGAGGCGATTCGTCGCCAAATCGCCAGCGCGGTGGATTTGATCGTCCAAGTTGAGCGCATGAGTGATGGTGGTCGTCGCGTGGTGTCGATTACCGAAGTGTGCGGTATGGAAGACGATGTGATTCAAACGCAAGAGCTGTTTGGTTTTGCCACTCAGGAAATCGATCGTCACGGCAAAGTGATTGGTAACTATGTCTCATCGGGTTTGCAGCCCAATTTCTACAGCTCACATGCTCACTATTTTAGGGAGTATGAATAATGTGGGATCTCATCACATTAGCCCTGTTTGTGCTGATCTTCAGTTCAATTTTAAGTGTGCGTTACGCTGTGGTAGCGCACAACGAGAAGAAATCGCGCACTGCCTTTTTCTCCCAATTAAGGGAAAAAGTCATTGGCCCGCAAACAGAAGAAAAGAGTGAACAAGAAGATGAAATTCGACGCTTTATCGAAGCGGAGCGTTTTTCTTCTTTGCCTCTAATTGGCAAAGCAGCGCAGCGGTTTTGGATGGATTTGTCGCTTTTGGGCTGGCAAGACGCCTGGAAAAAACGGGCACTGATGTTGCTGGCGCCATCGTTTATGGTCGCCATCTTTGTTGCGAAATCTTCTACGTCCCCTTTACTGCTGGCGTTGGGATTAACGGTGATTTTCTTTGTCACCTTGGTGTGGTTTGCCTATTTTCGTGCGATGAAACGCCATCTTCATGAATTTAAGCAAAATTTGCCCCAAGCAATTGATGCGATTATTCGCGCTGCACGTGCGGGCGTACCTGTCACCAATACCTTTGCCATGGTGGCGAGTAACTTACCAGGCCCGTTAGCCACTGAATTTATGTTGATTGATAACTGGCTTAAAGTCGGGGTTCCGCTGCGTGAAGCGATGCGTGACTCTGCTGCGCGCGTGCCTTTAAACGAATATCGCTTTTTCGTGGTGATTTTGGTGATTAACCAAGAGACGGGCGGCAAGCTCAGTGACACTTTGGAAAAGCTAAGTGAAACCTTGCGCGATCGCCAAGAGTTAGCGTTAAAAATCAAAGCCAAAACATCGGAAGTTCGTGCTTCTGCCACCATTGTGGCGTTACTTGCACCGCTCTCTTTGGCGTACATGGCGTTTAACTCCCCTAAAGATTTTGAATTTTTAATTAATGATCCCACCGGCAATAGTGTCTTGATCTACGCGGTCTGCAGCGTGGCTCTTGGGTTGGGTATTACTCACTTTATGATTAAGCGAGTGCTGCGATGATGGAATCTAACGTGTTGTTTCTTGGCTTGGGATTGATCTGTTTAGCTGTAGGGCTAGTGCTGATGGGCATCTACTGTTTTTCGAAGCAGGTCACTTTGTCAGAACGTTTAAATACCACTGAGTCACAAGAACAAAGCAAAGATGAAGATCTGCAGCGCGCAGTGAATCAACCACTTTTTGAACGTTTCCCTTTCCTGCTCGGTTTTGCTAAAGCCGGTGAGAGCTTAGCGGGCACTCAATCCGACCGGATGAAAACCTACCGACTATTGGCGATGGCAGGCTTTCAAGACCGCCGCTTTATTGGTCTGCTCACGTCCAGTAAATACGCTACTGGTGTGGTGTTGGTGATGTCGTTTTTGCTCTTTGGCTTGGATGCAGGGCATCGCCTCACGCTGACTGGTCTTGCGGGGAGCTTGATGCTGATGTTCCTTAGTGGCTTTTTTATTGAGTTGTGGCTAAAAGTGCGCGCCGCGCGCCGTGGTGAACGCCTATCAAATGACTTGCCTGATGCCCTTGATTTGATGGTGATTTGTGCTGAGGCCGGCTTGCCGCTCGCTCGCATTTTAAAAGTGATTTCCAAAGAGTTGATGTTCTCTGCCCCTGAAGTGGCGCAAGAATTGGGTTACACCTACATGGAAATGCAAATTCTGACCGATCGCCGTAAAGCACTGACAAATCTGGCTGAGCGTTGTGGCGTTGACAACATTTCCGCCATGGTGGCGACATTAGTACAAGCGGAACGTTACGGCACACCATTATCTCAAGCATTGAAAACCATTTCTGAAGAGAGTCGTAAAGCCTTGGTACTAGAGCTGGAAGAGAAAACTGGTAAGTTACCGGCTCAGTTAAGTGTGCCGCTAATGACCCTGATTTTGCCACCAGTGATCGCGATGATGGGCGCACCCGCTATGGTGCGTATCGTACGGATTTTGGCCAATTAAGGAGCATAATAATGAACACTAAACTGATATTAACTGGCCTTGTATTGGCACTACTGAGCGGTTGTGCAACTCAACCGGTCAACCTCAATGCTGCGTCTAAACCGCTGCAAGGAGAAGCGCAAGAAGCGTTGACTCTGGCGCATTTATTGCGTGATAACGGTCGTTATAAAGCTTCTTATGAGGTGTACCAAAAGATGGATGATAAGCATGAACTGAGCGATGCGTATCTATTGGAATACGCGTCAGTTGCGGCGTTAGTGGTTCCAGCGGAAACGGCGATTCATCTTTATCAACGAGCGCAAGAAGCACTAGGAAAGAACATTCAACCGCAGCAAAGCGAGGCGATTGAACTTGGCTTGGGTCGAGCTTATTTGCAATTGGCACAACGAGAAGAAGCGCAGCGTCACTTTGAACTGGTGCTAAGTCATAATCCCAATAACGCGACGGCGTTAAATGGGTTAAGTGTGATTGCCAATTATCAAGGACGTACAGCCGATGCGTTGGCTTATTTGCAACGTGCGATGAAGGTGGATGCTAATAATCCTATGGTTCTCAATAACCTAGCCATGACTTATTTGGTCAGTGGCGATACTCATCGCACGATAGAATTGCTGCGAGCAAGGCAAAATACCTTGCCATTGTCGGGTAAGTTGAATTTAGCATTGGCTTACATTTTGGGTGAGCGAACCGATAAAGCACGCCAAGTGTTAAGCAGTGAATTGCCGACGACGCAAACCGAACGTGCGATCGCCCAATTTGAACAGCTGCGCCAGCGTGTTGAGCAAGGAACACCGCTCAGCATAGAAATTGCCGCACTCAGTCAAACGCCAGTGAATTTGGCGGAGGAACATTGATGGCAAGGTCGCTGCGTGTGTTTGAGCGCAAACAAAGGGGAATCGTGTCGGTTGAAGCTGCGCTGATTTTTCCGGTATTGCTGTTTATTTTGGTGATGTTTTTTGAGTTAGCCAGAATTGCGCTGGTGATCATCGCAGTCAACACGTCACTGGAACGTTCGGTGCAACAACTGCGCTTTGAAGACAATTTTTACGCCCTAAAGCAAAATCAGCTTAACCAGTTGATTACCGATAAGATCGTGAATCAGTCTTATGGCTTGGTGAATGAAGAGAATGTCTCGTTAGAGGTGCACACGTTTTCTAATTTGGGCGAGTTTTCTGGTTCATCAACCAAAAGCGGCGACGACAGCCGTGACAGCAGCAGTGATAGTGAGGAAACGCCGGACTATACCAATTCGCCAGTGTTAAACCTGACCTTGACGTTACAGCAAACGTTCATCACCCCATTACCTTCGCTTTTCAATTTGGGAACATCGTATCAGCATGAATTCCAACAAGTATTAGGTGATTTGGTTATTGATGACGATGAGGATGAATCATGAGAGGCAGTTTACGTAAAGCCAAAGGACTGGCTCTGATTGAATTGACGCTGATGATGGGAATGTTCGTGGGGGCGGTGGCCATCATTGCCGATCTCTACACGGTAAGCCAACTGCGTAGTCACTACGACCGAATGTCGCACAACCTAGCTTCTATTATCTCTATTCAGCGCTATATCAGTGCTAAGGACTTGAATCTATTGATTGCCCGAAACATGCCAGAAGCGGATATCGGGGAGTATGAACTCTATATCTACAATGTGAAATTGGATCGCAGTATGGCGTGGCGTCCACTAAGGCGCGGAGCATTAGATGGTATCTGTCCTGAACTTAGTACGGGTAAAAATTTCAGTGCTGATATGCCTGAAGAGGATAGCGAAGATGATCAAAACGCAGTGATCGTGGTGCAGCTTTGTCGTCAGTCCGAGGGGTTAACACCTTTTGCGTCACTATTGTCGCCTAAAACCATTCAAGTGGTGGCATCAAACCGAGCGCGAGAAAAAACCATTCATGTGGATAAGGTTCTGGCAGGGGAGTTAGGAATCGATGAAGACGATGACAGTTGAAGTTAATAAGCGTTCGGCGCTCTCCATGTGGCTGTATAAGCTTTTAGCGCTTGCCAGTCTTGCCATGGCGGTGTTGGGAATTTTGCTGCCGGGATTACCTGCAACGGAGTTTGTTATTCTGGCCGCTTGGGCGGCAGCCAAAGGGTCGCCGACCATTCATCAGTGGATTATGTCAGTGCCGTACTTTCGCCGCATCATCGATAATTGGCAACATGGCGGGGTGATCTCAAGACGCAATAAAGTGCATTCCGCTCTTTCTATGTTGGCGTGTTTTACACTGCTGGTGGTCATGAAAGTTGCTTATCTGTGGCTTGCGGTTGCGGCGATAGGGATGGGAATTGGCGCATTTTTTATTTGGCGTCGCCCAGAGACTCAGGATAACCAGTGATGAACAATATGACTAAGCGTAATGGCGATAAAAAAGCAAAGTAACTTTGCAATTTACGCTATTCCATAAATAAACCATTCACGCCTAAGATGAATTTCTACAGAGATATAAGCAATACGTGAGCAGACTCATGTGGCTGAACTTATTGTGAATGGGATATTGCTAAGTCGTGCTGGGAGAGATTATGTCTGAGCAATTGGTGTGGATTGATTCAGAAGCTATTTGTTGTAAGCATTCATCAATACCGCTTGAGATTGAAAAGATTATGGACATCCGAGTTGTTGAGTACAACAACTCAACAAAGATGAAACGAGCATTATCGATTGCTGTAGTATTTGGCTTTTCATTCTTTATGATTTATCCACTCAGTGCTCTAGTTGCTGTTCCGCTATTCTTTTTAATAAGTTATTTGTTAATTAAAAAGTATGAGCTGAGAGTGACCTTGTGTGATAACCCTGAAATAGGTGCTGTCGAATCGGGATTATGCAAATCTAATGATAGAGATGAATTGGTTAGAGTAGTGAACCAAGTTAACTTTCTCAAAAGAGTATAAATAAAAGCCTTATTGGTATCTTATAGGATAATGCTGTTGCTATTTCTGGTCTTATTCAAAAGCGATTTATCATGTAAAAGTTCGCATCCCAAAGCCAACTTCAACCATCATTGCCTCACCTTGTAAAACAAGCTACATTGCCTGCCAGAATAAATAAGGTTTGGTTTGGTGTTCATGTTTTCTCTTAATGGCTTAGTGAGTCTCTTGTTTTTCGTTTTGGTTGGTGTGGTGACCTATTGGTTTCAGCAGCCTTATTGGGTTTTGCTAGGCTATGCTGTGCTCAGTGTGATCACGTTTTTCTGTTACTTCAAAGACAAGAGGGCAGCTAAACGCGACGATTGGCGCGTCCAAGAAAAAACGCTGCACTTGTTGGCGCTGCTAGGTGGTTGGCCGGGCGCGTTATTAGGGCAAAAAGTGTTTCGCCACAAGACGCAAAAGCAGCCGTTTAAAAGTATTCTTTGGTTCACTGTCATTGTTAATATCGGGTGCTATGTCGTATTGGTGACGCCGATGGGCAGAGAGTGGCTGGCAAGTTACTGGTAGTCATTTGTCTATTGTTTTCATTAAGTAAGCAGCATTTAGCTTAGCCAGTTTCTGATTCAATATACGCCAAGCTGCTTACGAATTATCTTGTTATGTCTTCTGCCACGATTTCATTTCACACTGTTTGTTCCTCGTATTTCCCTAAATCAGTTGCCCTTAATTGGTGTGCTTCCTCAACGATTTTATTCGCTTCACACATTGCGATGACGTTCTTCTTATGAGACTTGGTTAATATCACATTTACTTGTGTAAATATTACGAAATGCTAATTGACTTATATGAGCCAAATCACTATATTTGGTTGCAGTAGCAACTATTGGGATGACAACTAAATGGTGATAAGCAATGTCAACAACGTCTGAACAACCAGAGTGCTTTCCATTAATCCTTGATAATATTGGTTTTTTGCTCGCGAAATCTTGTCATGTTAAAGATCGCTTGCTTGACCAACACTTGGCGTATCCCGCTTTGTCGGAAGAGTTAACGTCAACTCAAGCGAAAGTACTGTTTCAAATTTATAAGTTTCAAAGTTACCGCCCTTCAGACATCGGCAAGATGTTGAATGTCGATAAAAGCAGCATCACCCGTATGGTGGATCGCTTGGAGAAGAAAGACCTGATTAAACGTCAGCCTGATCCTGAAGACCGCCGTTCGTTTTTGTTGTATCTCACCGACAAGGGGCGAGCACTCGTAGCCGAAGCCATGCCACTAGCGATGAATGCATTAGATGAACTTGAGCAAGCATTAAACGAAGAAGAAAAAGCTCAACTTCGTCACTGTTTAAAGAAAATCGTCACCTCTTATATGGGTGAAGAGTGTTTGGCGCAATTATTAAAAGGAACAAAATGAACAAATTAACGCCTCTGGCTGCTGTGATTTCTGTTGCCATGCTCTACGGTTGTGCCGCGCCAAGCGACATTAAACCGACTAATCAGATCAATGATCAGAGTGTGTTGGAACACAGTAAAAGCCTAGCGTCTACTGATCTATCTGCTGCAACTTGGCCACAAAGTGATTGGTGGACAGTGCTCAATGATACTCAGCTCAACAATCTTATCCAACGTGCACTGAAAAATAGCCCAACGTTGCAACTTGCTAACGCTAATCTCAATAAAGCGTCGGCAGCGGTAATGGCGGCGGATGCGCAGTTTGATCCTCAGTTGGCTGCAAATGCTGGTGCCGCTCGTTCACGCTTATCTCGCTCTGAAGACACCGTTTTTCACCAAGGTAATCAGTACAGCACATTGTATAGCTTGGGATTGAGTGGCAGTTACAACGTCGATTTGTGGGGTGGTGAGCGTGACGCATGGGAAGCCAGTGTCGATGCACAACGTGCTGCGCAAGTGGATCATCAAGCCGCGCGTATTTCACTCTCTAGTGGCATTGCCAGTACCTACATTCAGCTTGCTAATGCCTACCGCTTATTGGATATCGCTCAGCAAGACCAAGAGCGTACTCAAGGTATTGTGACCATTACGCAACGTTTGCTGGACAACGGCTTAACCTCCGATGACCGCCTGTATACCGCGCAAAGTAATGCGGCGACCTCACAACAAACGGTTAAACAGCGTTTGCTGGCTATCAAACAGCTTAACAATGCGTTAGCGACCATGGTTGGTGAAGGTCCTGATTTGGCGAATACCATCAAGCGTCCAGCGGCGTTGATGAATACCAAATTGGCGCTGCCAACTGAGTTGCCAGCCAATTTATTAGCTCATCGTCCTGATATTGTGGCGGCGAAGTGGCGTGTTGAAGCGGCGAGCAAAAACATTGCATCAGCGAAAACCAAGTTCTATCCGAACTTGAATTTAAGCGCAATGGCAGGGTTTAGAGCAGTGCTAGGCGATGCGATGTTTGAAGATGTCAGCCGTCAGTGGCGCGTTGCACCAGCGATTTCACTGCCGATTTTTACGCGCGATTTGAAAGCCAATTTGATTGAAAATACAGCAGATTATGATGCTGCAGTTGCTCAGTACAATCAAACCTTGGTCAATGCTCTAGGTGATGTTGCCGATACCGTGTTGGCGCTTCAGTCTGCTGAGCAGCAGTTAAATGACGCGAAAGAGAGTGTGCGCTTAGCCAAGAAAAGTTACCACATCACTGAAAAACGGTATCAGTCGGGGATGGGGAGCCAACTCGAAGTGCTAATGGCAGAGAACCAATTACTTCAGGCTGAATCAGCTCTGACAACGTTGCAAAACCAGCAACAAGAAAAACAAGTGACCTTGGTGAATGTATTAGGTGGTGGATTTTATGACACGCAAACCACTCCATCTCAACAAAACAACCAAGTGACCACAACCAAATAGCTTTCTGAGGTTTAATTAGATATGCAACAGAATAACAATGAAAACGCGTCGGTAGACAACGCGTCTCTTGAGAACAAAGCAAACCGCAAAAAAGGATTCGCCATTTTTGGGAGCGCATTACTTGTGGCGGCTGCTTGTTCAGGCTTTTACTACTTTAACTATGTCGTGGGAGAGCAAAGCACTGAAGATGCCTATGTAAACGGTAACTTAGTGCAGATCACCCCGGAAATCACCGGTACAGTGACACGTATCGACGTGGAAGATGGCGACTACGTAAAACAAGGTCAGCCACTGGTTTATCTCGATGATGCAGATGCCAAAATTGCTTTTGAAAGTGCTGAAGCAAACCTTGCGCAAACAGTACGCCAAGTACGCGCGCTGTTTAACGATCTTGAACAAGCAAAAGCGGTTGTTAAGACCAAGACCATCGCGCTAGAACAAGCGCAAAGCGACTACGATCGTCGTAAAAATATGGTGAAAGCGGGCGGTTTGTCTCGTGAAGAATTAAGCCATGCTCGTGATGTAATGAGCTCTGCTAACCAAGATTTGGCGGCCGCAAAACAACAATTGCAAGCTCGTGAAGCAGCGGTGCATAACACCACGGTGGAATCACACCCTATGGTGAAAGCGGCGATTGCTCAAGTTAAGAAAACCTATTTGGAACAACAACGTACCGTACTTGTTGCGCCAGTATCGGGTTACGTAGCAAAACGTAACGTGCAAGTGGGGCAACGCATTTCCCAAAACTCTAATTTGATGGCGGTAGTGCCACTGAATGATGTGTGGGTGGATGCGAACTTTAAAGAAACGCAATTGCAAGATATGCGCATTGGCCAAAAAGTGGATCTGATTTCTGACCTGTATGGCGACGATGTGGTGTTCCACGGTGAAGTTGAAAGCTTAGGTATCGGTACGGGTAGCGCGTTCTCAGTATTACCAGCACAAAACGCAACCGGTAACTGGATAAAAGTGGTTCAACGTTTGCCAGTACGGATCAAATTGGATGATGAAGAACTGACTGCACATCCACTGCGTATTGGTCTGTCGATGATTGCTGAAGTAAATACCTCTGATACCTCTGGTCCATTGCTATCACAAAATACGCCAGACAAAGCGCTGTACAGCACCAATGTTTACAGCCAATCCCTTGCTGGTGTAGACCCACTTATCGACCGCATCATTGCTGAAAATGATGCTAGCGATAAAAACTACTTGGCTAAAGAGTAATAAGGATCTGCGATGAGTGAGCAGCAACAATTTCGACCAGCGAACATGGCGTTGTGTGTCTTCGCCATTTCACTGGGCGTGTTTATGCAGGTACTCGACTCGACTATCGCGAACGTGTCGTTGCCGACCATAGCCGGTAATATGGGGGTGAGTTTAAGCCAAGGTACTTGGGTTATTACCTCATTTACCGTGAGTAATGCGATTGGCTTGCCAATCACTGCATGGTTAAGTCGCCGTGTTGGGGAAGTGCATCTGTATGTGGGCGCTTTGGTGCTCTTTAGTTTGATGTCTTTCCTTTGCGGTATCTCCCAGTCCATGGGCGAGTTGGTGGTATTTCGTACCCTGCAAGGTTTGGTGGCAGCGCCGCTGTTTCCGATGAGCCAAGTGCTGTTGATGTCGATTTTCCCCAAAGATAAACGACATATGGCGCTTGCCCTGATTGGTATGGTGGCGGTGGTCGGGCCGATTCTAGGTCCTATCCTCGGAGGTTGGTTAACTTACGACTATAGCTGGCCGTGGATCTTCTTTATCAACTTACCGATTGGTGTGTTCACCGTGATGGTAGTGATGAAGCAGCTCAAAGACCGCCCACACAAACCAGAGAAAGTAAAACTGGATGTGATTGGTTTGGCGACGATGGCGCTGGGTGTTGGCGTATTACAAGTAGTGCTGGATAAAGGTAACGACTTGGATTGGTTCTCCAACTCATGGATCATCGGTGGCTCTATTTTTGCCGTCATCATGTTGATCTTTATGGTGATTTGGGAGCTGACCGACGATAACCCTATCATCAACCTAAAACTGTTTAAGAACCGTAACTTCTGTATTGGTACGATTCTGCTGACCTTAGGTTATGCGGGCTTCTTTAGTATCAACTTGATTTTGCCACAGTGGTTACAAAGTCAAATGGGTTACACCGCACTTTGGGCGGGGTTAGCTTGTGCGCCGATGGGGGTGATTCCACTCTTCTTGACCCCGGTGCTGGGACGCTTTGGTCATAAGATGGACATGCGGATGCTGGCGGCAGGTTCGTTTGTGGTGATTGCGATCAGCTGTTATGCCCGTGCTCGGTTTAATACGGAAGTCGACTTTGGCTCGATTGCGATCATTCAGCTCTTTATGGGGATTGGGATTTCGCTGTTCTTTATGCCAATGACCACGATTTTGCTGTCGGATTTGAATGGCCCTGATATCGCCGATGCGGCGTCGTTATCGACCTTTATCCGTACCATAGGTGCGAGTTTCGCTTCGTCACTAACTACCTGGTATTGGTCACATAACGCCAGCTTGCACCACTCAGTGATGTCGGAACACATCTCGGCATACAATCCATTGGTGTCGGGCGACCTTCAGCAGGGCGGTTTGTCGTACCTTGAACGAATGAATGGCACCATTACCACGCAGTCTTACATGATGTCGACCATCGACCTCTTTACGCTGCTAATGGGGCTGTTTATTGTGCTGGTTCCATTTATCTTCTTCACCAAGAAGGCCGCTGCCGGTCACTAAATCTGCTTAAACAAGCAAAGCCCAACTTTATGGAGTCAGTTCACTTCAAAGGTTGGGCTTTTTTATTGGTTTTTTTGTTCTTTCTGCTGACCAAAGCTGGTGCGCCTGCACCACCATTTAGCAAACCTGCAAATGCTCAAGATAGGTATTTTGTCGTACCTGCTGCTGGTAAACCAGCGGTGTAACGTGAACCAGTTTTTTAAACTCTCTAAGAAAATGCGCTTGGTCGCTAAAGCCTAAACCTGAAGCCAAATCGGAAAAGGTGAGGGTATCAAGATGATTGATGCTATAGACCGCAGATTGACAGCGAATGGCGCGAATAAATGTCTTCGGCGTTAGGCCAATATCTTGTTGGAATTGGCGCTCTAACGTTCGTCGGGTATACCCAGAATAACGCTCGAGATCTTGCACTTGAATATTGCCTTTCTCTTGGCAGATTTTGGCGACAATCTGTGAAGTGAGTCGTGAAGGCGAGTGCAGCTGCTTTAGCGCTAGAAAGCCATTGATTAACTCCACCCGCTCTAAGAAACTGTGGGCGCGAATCACTTGTTCGCAAATGAATTGGCTGTCGCTGACCACATCCACAAAGCGTGACTGATGCTCAATCAATTCAGGGGCGGAAACATTAAGAAAATCAGGCACCATGCCGGGAATAAAGCGCACGCCAAAGTAGTGATGATGTGGTGTAAAGGTGACTTCACGAGCTTGTAGCGTTGTGCCACAAACGAGGCCGATAGGGGAGTCTCCATCACAGTCGAACAATAGGTCAATACAGCCATCGGGAATGGCGATAGTTTTGCCCAATTCGTTACTCATTGTGAAACTGTAAAAATGGGAAATATAGGGGTGATTGGGTGGTTTATGGGCGAAAAACTGCTCCGCACTTAAGACAAACCAAGGTTGTTTTGAATGAATTCCTGCCACGTGTTCACGTGTGATAAATTCCGCCATAATGCAATTCCTTTGCGTTTATTTGAGCCAAATTTCGGCGCTCTTTCTTTCCATTTCACTCCGTACTAAGCAAACAACACGCCAGATCGCGACCTGTTCAAAACAAATTCGCTATGTCGCAAAAATTCAATACAGCGCGAATTTCCCTTGTCACACTCAAATTTCAAAAGATGCCTGTGCTGCACATTACCCCTGTTATCAAGTGAACACAGCACACTGAGGATGAGGCATCTTGGTATTGATTAATGACGAACAAGGTGGATGTATGTCAGCAAATACTCATATCGATTTTATTTATCTTTCTGAACCAGACATGATCAAAGCGGGCGTGACCAACATGCCGCAATGTATTGATGCAATGGAAGAGATGTTTGAATTGCTCTATAAAGGCGACTATCGCATGGCGGGCGCAAATAACGACTCCCACGGTGCGATGATTACGTTCCCAGAAGAATCCCCTTTTCCTTTGATGCCAAAACCAACCGCTGATCGTCGTTTAATGGCGATGCCTGCTTACCTTGGCGGCGAGTTTCAAACTTGTGGCGTGAAATGGTACGGCTCTAACATCGCTAACCGTGAAAAAGGTCTGCCAAGATCGATTCTGATGTTCATTTTAAATGACGTTGTGACTGGTGCGCCGCTCGCGTATATGTCCGCAAACTTACTTTCTGCTTACCGAACTGGCGCTGTCCCAGGTGTGGGTGCGCGTCACCTAGCACGTAAAGATAGTAAGGTCATTGGTCTACTTGGCCCGGGTGTGATGGGCAAAACCGCCGTTGCAGCGTTTATCTCTGAATGTCCGCTCGTGGATACGATTAAGATCAAAGGTCGTGGGCAAAAAAGCTTAGACAGTTTCATGACGTGGTTGGCGGCAACCTACCCACAAGTCACCACAGTGCAAGTCGTTGATACCATCGAAGAGTTGGTGCGTGGTAGTGACATTGTCACGTATTGCAATTCTGGCGAAACGGGTGACCCAAGTACTTATCCTGAAGTGAAACGCGAATGGGTTAAAACGGGAGCCTTTCTCGCGATGCCTGCATACTGCCGTTTAGATGCGGGAATGGAACAAAACGATATCCGTAAAGTTCTCGACAATACAGGGCTTTACCAAGCGTGGTATGAAGAAGCGCCAAAACCTGCTCATCATCATATTCCCATTATAGGCGTGCGTTTTATGGACATGATCGCTGAAGGCACCATTACCCTCGATGACCTAGAAGACATTGGCAAGATCGTCGCAGGTGACGCACCAGGACGCACTAGTGATGAGGAGGTCATCATCATGTCAGTCGGTGGCATGCCAGTTGAGGACGTTGCATGGGGCACCAAAATCTATCGTAACGCCATAGAAAAAGGCATCGGTGTATCGCTTAACCTTTGGGATACTCCCGCCCTTAACTGATCGCGTGTGTTGTCTCACGCATATCTTGAGTCGTTTTCAATTTATCTATTCAATAGACCGTTACCTGTATTGGGCCAACGTGTTGTGATGTTTTGCTGACCTATAGGATGTAGTGGCAAAACATAGGCCTAAAGCAGGGCGGTTTGTTACAAAAGGATGCGTAACATGAATAAAGCTTTCTCGTCAGCCAAGCTGACTATGTTTGAAGTAAGCCCCAGCAAAACTCCAAGCAAAATGGGGATATTCACCATGATGGGGATCTGCATTGGTCTGGTGATTGTGCAAGGTGCGATGATTTCCGCTATTCAAGGCATTGGTCTTGGTGGTTTGGGGTTTATCGCGGCATTGATCTGCGCATTTGTCTTAGCGCAGTTTAATGCGATGAGTTTTGCTGAACTCTCTTTGATGTTTCCTCAAGAGGGAACCTTAGCCACCTACACCAAAAAGGCGATTGGTCATTTCCCTGCGATTGTTTCTGTGTTCGCAGGTTACGTTATGGTGGCGGTGTTGGCTCTGCCTGTGGAAATGATTCTGGTCGATGCCATGCTGGATAAATTGATGCCTGGGGTTTTTCCCGCCAAAGTGGTGCCTTTGGTGATATTGGGTGTGCTGTGTGTGACCAATCTTATTGGCGCGAATGTGTTTGCTAAAGTGCAAAACTCATTGGCTTTTATCTTAGTCGCCGCATTGGTGTTGGTTGGCATTTGCGCAGTGACTGGGGTGAGCGAACCTCATCCTCATCTTACCGGGGAGACGGTGACTTGGAGTTTTGATGGGATCGCCGATGGTAGCTTTATTGGTCTCATCGCGTTAGCCATGTGGCTAATGGTAGGGGTGGAATTTATCTGTCCGATGGTCAATGAAGTTAAATCCCCAATGAAGAACATTCCACGGGCGATGCACTGGTCATTGTTGCTTATCTTTCTGATCTTTTTGGCTTTCTCTTATGGTGCAAGCCAATATCTCAATGTTCATGAACTGGTCGATGGTTCTATTCCTTATCTTGATTATGTTCATGCCGTGTTCGGTAAAGCGGGACTTGCGATAGCCACCCTGATGGGCTTAGCCGCAACGTGCAGTACGGTGAATACCATCTTAGCGTCTATTCCGAAAATGATGCATGGTATGGCAGAAGAGAAGCAGGCATTCCCCATCTTTAAAGCCGTCAACCGATTTAACGCACCTTGGGTAGGTATTGTTACCATCGCCGTATGCACATCAATCCCGTTCCTTTTGGTCGATATGGACTCACTGATTGTCTTGGTTATCGCGGCGACAACCAGTTGGCTATTGGCTTACATCATCGCTCACATTGATGTGATGGTATTGCGCAGTCGCTTACCTGAACAACATCGTCCTTATCGCACGCCATTTTATCCAATACCACAAATCGTTGGCATTATTGCTATGGCGTATGTCGCCCTGAACAATTCGCCATCTTCTGAAATGACTCATCTGGTGTTTGCGATTACAGGCGGTATCTTAGCGTTAATTAGCGCGATCACTGTCGTGTGGGTGAAGTTTTACATGAAGCGCGGGCTGTTCACGCCTGATATGGATTAAGTGTTGTTGTGATAAAGCATTGATAGAGAATAAGCGATAGACAACAAGCCCGCTTCATGCGGGTTTGTTGTCTAAAACGGAGATGAGTTTGGCTTGCGATTGCTGTTACACAAGGTGTCAGGTAACATAAAGATCCTCACACCTAGCAGGTAAGCAGATGAATAAACGTATATTTATACTTAGGCACGGGCAAACGGTATTTAACTCACAACGTAAACTGCAAGGTCATTGCGATTCGCCATTAACACCTCATGGCATTACTCAAGTTGAAGACGTGAGCGCCACCCTAAAAAACTTTCTTTCCCCCGATCAATTCTATGTTTATGCCAGTCCACTCGGACGAACCATTCAAACCGCGCAAATCGTTTGTGATGCATTAGAAATTCCCTATTCAGCCATTATCCAAGAACCGCGAATCAAAGAGTATTTCTTGGGGGATTGGGAGCAGCAATCCATTCACAGCTTAACTGAGCGTTATCCTGAATTCTTACAACAACGTGATTGGTTGGTAAAAACGCCTAACGGTGAAACGTTAGCGGATGTGCAGCAGCGTCTGACCTCTTGGCTCGAGGAGTTACCAACTGATAAAGATATCGTGGTGGTGAGTCATGGTTTAACCGGATTAACGCTGCGTGCGATGCTGGCCAATTTAAGTTATGACGAGATGTGGCGCCAAGAGATACCGCAAGATGCTTTCTTTATGGTGCAAAACGGTACACTCACTCGTGTCGATTGCTTTAGCGATGATGCGCTTAATTAAGTGAACTTTTCACTATTACTCTAAAGGAATATGAAGTTGAACGAAGTAGCCCAAGTATTGGATTTCATGGTTGAAATTGAAAAGCTGAAAGGAGTTATCCGCAAAACTAAACCGGTAGGATTGGATCGCTACGAAAATTCAGCAGAACACAGTTGGCATGTTTGCCTGAGTGCTTTGATGCTTCATCACTATGCCGACGAACCTGTCGCGATTGATCGCGTTATCAAAATGCTGTTGATTCACGATTTGGGTGAAATTGATGCAGGGGATACCATCATTTATGCCAGTGAAACCGATGAACAAAAAAGCCAAGAGTACCTTGGAATAAAACGGGTTTTGGCTCTATTACCAAACAATGTGGCGGAAGGTTTTCTTGAATTGTGGCAAGAGTTTGAAGCAGGAGAGACGCCCGATGCAAAATTTGCTAAAGCCGTTGATAGAATACCGCCGTTATTGCATAACCTCCATGGCGATGGACACAGCTGGAAAAAGCACAATGTCACGAAAGAAAAAATCCTCGCTTTTAATGGCGCCCGCATCGGCACTGCCAGTCAATCCATTTGGCAAGCGTTAGAAGCTCAGCTACTGCAAGGGTTTGATGAAGGGATTTTGGAGTAATTAGTTAGATAACCACTGGAGACGGTGTTATTTTGTCGAGCATAAAATGAATTAAGGTATCGATGGCTGGCGTAACGGGATTCATTGGCGGGCGCAAGATGTTAATTGGCTGTGGAGCTATTTCGTAGTCTGGCAAAATACGAATTAGCCGGCCTTGCTCGATATCCTCTGCCAATATTACTGTCGAGTGGACCGCAATTCCCAAGCCATTTAATGCAGATTGGCGAATCGACTCTCCTGTATTACTCAAAAGGCGTGGCGTGATTCGAACTTTATGTATTTGCTTATTTTTCTCAAATAGCCAGTATTGGTGAGCATGCCATTGTGAAAAAGAGATGCAGTTGTGCTCACCGAGCTCTTCAGGGGTTTGTGGCTGACCACAATCCTCTAAATACTGGGGTGATGCGACTATGGTTTGTTGGTATGGGGGGAGTTTATAAGCAACTAAACCATCGTCGACAATTTGCCCGACACGTACCGCAATTTGAATATTTTCTTCAATGAGATCAACTCGCCTATCACAGAGCATTAAATCAATATTTACATTAGGGTATTGCAGCAGAAACTGTGCAAGTACTGGGCTTAGAATCTTATTACCAAATGCAACTGGCGAACTCATACGAATATTACCGACCACGTCTCCGTTGAGCTGGTGTATCTCATCTTGCGCCTGCTTTTTAATCGCCAACATCTCAACACAGTAGCGGTAATACCGTTCACCAGCGATGGTCAACCCCTGTTTACGTGTAGTGCGATGTAGCAGTTTACAGCCGAGGTAATGCTCCAACTCTCGAATCTCGCGGGCCAACATACTGGGGGTAATATCAAGGGTATTCGCCGCGTTGGTGAAGTTGCCTTTCTCAACAGCTAATGTGAACGCTTCTACCGATTTTATAAAATTCATGGTGCTATCCAGTTCATTGCGACCTCCTCCTTGATGTTTAAGTTGCTTTGCAGGAAAAGCGTTACTAAACAAAAAGGTAACAGCACCATTCTTTCTCAAATTCTCCGTTCTAGCAACGAAAAAAACTGTGAACATATTGTACTAAGTTTCAGGATTTATCGGTTATTTATCGTCTATCAGACTTCTCTTACACTGATTTACTTCGTTATGGGTCAATAGGTTACGTTATTAAACTCAGTCCAAACCGTATTGGCCATAGGCTTACTAGTGAGTAAACCGCTACACCATAGTTTGTATATGCATGATTAGGCTTTAAGGAACGTTATATGAGTAGTCACTGGTCATTATTCAAAAACCGCAATTTTGGATTGTTTTTCGCCTCAGATGTTCTGTCTGGGTTTGGGGTGGGGATGGCAACCATTGGTGCCAACTGGTTTGTATTGATGAAAACCGGCGCCAGTGCCAACGTGGGCTTCATGCTGGCAGTCAATGTCATTGCTGGTTTTGTTGCGTCTCTTGTCTCTGGTGTGCTTACTGATCGCGTTTCTCGGCAGCGTCTTATTTTCCTCACTCACGCGTTACGAGCCATCGGTATGGGATTGGTTTTGGCGGCATTGTGGCTAGATGAGTTTCGCATGGGTTACCTGTATGTGTTTGCGGTCGTAAATGGTATCGGCTGGACTGTTTATATGGCTGCATCTCGCAGCTTTCTTCAGGAGTTATTGGACGAGAAGCGCTACGTATCCGGTAATTCGTTACTGGAAATTAGCCTGCAAGTTGGAATGTTTTTGGCCGCTGGCGTTTCGGGTTTTTTATATAGAGTGTTTAGCTTTAACAGCATCTTATTGGTCAATGTTTTAATGTTTGTGCTCAGTGCCTTGGTGATTGCCTTGATTAGTCATAAAGGCGATATCACGACCACGAATAAGGAAAACTATTGGGCCTCACTGCAGGGCGGTTTGGCATTTCTTTATCACCATAAAGAGATTTTTACACTGGGCGTCATTTCGATTGTACCGCTGATTGTCACTATGGTTTATAACGTCGTCTTGCCAGATTATGTTAATACAACCTTGGCGCGAGATAGCGTAGCATTTGGTTTTGCCG